>NZ_JBFAAH010000027.1:0-91211 GCF_040639635.1 Promicromonospora sp. NPDC023805
CCGTCAGAGCTGCAATCTTTCCGATCGCTTCCCTGTCCGGGGCAGTGCCTGTAACTTACCAGGCTCTTTCGGACTTTTCCAAATCCTCGTCAGCCGGTCAGCCGGGAGAATTCTTCAACCATCCGAATCATTTCTGATTTCCGTAACCTACCACATTCTTTCGGCCGATCAATTCGCTTCCGTTTCTCAGAACCGGAGGGAATTGCACCTGCCTGCCGAATACGGCGCCACATCCTGTTCCGGGGAACACAAAGCTTCCCGGTCCTTCGATGTGGGTTTCAGCCCCGGCACGGCCACCCGTCCGTTTCCGGCTGGTGTCCGTCTGCCCGTCGGGCTGACCTGGAGAACATTACACACGATCCCCCGTGGACGCCACTTCGCTCGGAGTGGCCTGCGGCACACTATGTTTCCGCAGGTCAGGACCTATTTTGAACAAGTCATGGCACCCCCTGGTACGACGCTTGTGACGGGAGACACGTCGGACAGCTCTCCACGCCCCGCCACGGCACCGGACCGACCCGCCGTTGGCCTGTCCAGCACCGGTATTTTCCTGTTCGAGCCTCGTGATCGCCGCTACGAGCCTCGTACTACGTTCGGACAGTGACATCCGAGCCCCGGGCCACGTCCCCCGCCCCCGTCGAGAAGCCCACCGAGACCGCCGAGGCACTGCGCACCACTACATCCGGCGTCGTACGCAGGGCTACCGCCGACGACGCGGCCGAGGTCGCGTGGCTTGCCGCCCTGACCTTCCCCCTCGCATGCCCGCCCGAGGCCTCGCGCACCGAGATGGCGACGCACATCGCGCAGAAGCTGACCCCCGCGCGGTTCCGTGAGTGGGCGGCCAGTGACCGGCACGCGCTGTTCGTGTACGACGACGGCGTGCGTCTGCTCGGCTACGCGCTCCTCATCCTCGGCACCCCCGAGGGCGCGGCCGAAGCCGCGACCGTTCAAGAAGCGAGCGGGCGGCCGGCTCCCTACGTCGAGCTGTCCAAGATCTACGTACAGCCCGACGTCCAGGGCGGCGTCGTCTCCGGGGCGCTCATGCGAGCGGCCGCCGAGACGGCGGACGAGCTCGGCCCCGGCCTGCCCTACTGGCTGGCCACGAACGCGCAGAACCTGCGCGCCCAGGCGTTCTACCGGAAGCACGGCTTCGAGGTGATCGGCAAGCGCACCTACGTGGTGGGCGGGCTGGAGCACGACGACGTGGTCCTCCTCCGGACGACCCGCTAGAAGACTGGTAGCCCGGCGGCGCCGCAGCGCCGTCCGACAGCAAGGGGTGTGGCCGACGCCGGACGGCGTCGGCCACACCCCTCACTCAGCTGCTCGTGCGCTCAGCAGCGCTCGGCGCGCAGCGACCGGATCTCGTCGTACGACCGCTCGGCGTTGCCGAACGAGTCGACCGGGAAGCCCGGTGCGGCCACCGAGCCGGCGTTGTCCTGCTCCCAGATGCCGTGCCGGCGGCCCGAGCCCGCGAGCGCCGACAGGAACTCGGTGTACGGCAGGTCGCCGGCCCCGAACTCCACGATGTCGTAGCCCCCGGTGTTCGCGGGGTTCGCGTCGCCGTCCTTGAGGTGCAGGAGCGGGTAGCGGTGCGGGTTGCGCTTGACGTAGTCCACCGGCTCGAAGCCCGGGTAGCGGTGCTTGCCCACGAACGCCCAGTAGACGTCCATCTCGAGGAAGACCTTCCTCGGGTCGGTGTTGTCGTAGAAGACGTCGTAGAGGCGGACGTCGGGGTTGTCGGTGGCGAAGCTGAACTCGCCGTCGTGGTTGTGCTGGTAGAACTTCAGGCCGCGGGCGGACGCCGCCGCCCCGAAGCCGTTGAACTGCTCGGCGGCGGCGAGGTAGCCCGCGACCGTGCGGTTGTTCGTGGGCGCCTGGGCGGTCCCGATGTGCTCCATGCCGAGGATCTCGGCGATGTCGAGCTCGCGCTCCATGTTGTTCGCGAAGTCGGCGATGCCGCGGTGCGAGCCGACGGCGCGCAGCCCGTTGTCGTCCAGCAGCTGCCGGATCTCCTCGGGGGTGATCGCGCCGAGCTGGCCCTGGGTGTATCCGGCGAACTCGACCTCCGCGTAGCCCATGTCGGCGAGCCGCTCGAACACGGTGCGGAAACCGAGCGAGGAGACCTTGTCCCGGATCGAGTACAGCTGGATGCCGATGTGGCCTGCGGGCACGAGCACCCGGCCACGACCCCGGCCGGCGGTCGCCGCTCCGGTCGCCGCCGCGGGTGCGAGGACCGAGGCGGCTGCGCTGCCCGCGAGCCCGGCGCCGGCCAGCGTGGCCGCACCCACGGCCACGGTGCCGCCGGCCAGCCTCAGGAAGTTCCTGCGGTTGACGTCAGTGCGTGATTCCATCACTGCTCTCCTTCGGTCTGAGCGGCCCCGGTCGGGCCGGTCGAGCTCTGTGCGGCCGAAGGGGGCGTGCCGACGCCCTCGCCGACCATCGTGATCGCGTCCACGTCGAGGCCGCCGGCGGCGGTGATGTAGAGCGTCCCGGTGGTGCTGCGGTCCCGGAACTGCAGGTCGATGTCCCGCCAGGTACGGGCGTTGACCTTGGCGCTGGCGAACGGCTTGGCCTTGGGCGAGCCCCAGCGCAGCTCGACAGTGCCCTTGCCGCGGATCTTCGCGGTGGCGCTGTCGATACCTGACAGGTTCACTCGCTCCAGGGCGATCGAGTCGCGCTTCGCCAGGCCGTCGACGTACGCGCCGGACGAGGCCGCCTCGTCCTGGACGACCTCGACGCCCTTGAGGGTCGCGTGCTCCGCCTCCTGCAGCTTCGGGTTCAGGCGCAGCGTGGCCTCGCCCTTGGCGGGCGGCAGGCCGTTGGCCCCGTTGTCGGTGTAGGTGACGACGACGGCGCCGTACAGGTGCGAGCCGGCGCCGTGCTCCGGGGAGTTGGGGTCGGTCGGGAAGACACCCGTGCAGCCAGTGCCCGATACCTCGGGGTGGGCGTGCTCGTCGTGCCCGAGCCCGTAGGACCACGCGACGCGGCTGCAGACCGTCTCGCTGCCGTCCTCGGCGTCCTGTGTGCTGATCTGGAACGGCACCGCGTCGCCCCAGTTGAAGAACCCGCCGTCGGCCGGGAACTCGACGGTGACCTCGGGTGCCTGGTTGCCGACACTGATCTCCCGCGAGGTCAGCGAGAACTTGGCTCGCGCGTCGGTGACCCTCAGGCGGGCCGTGTACACGTCGAGCTCGGTGTAGGTGTGGGTGGCCTGCGCACCGCTGGCGTCGAACGTGCCATCACCGTCGAAGTCCCACTCGTACGTCAGCGCGTCTCCGTCGGGGTCGGTCGAGGCGGATGCGTCGAACGAGACCTCAACGGGTGCGGACGACGACGACGAGGGCGTGGCCGTGAACCGCGCCTGGGGCGCCTTGTTGCCCTCCGCGTAGTCGATCCGGTACAGCCCGGAGTCGGGGTTCTGGCGGAAGAAGCCGTCGCCGTACTCCAGCACGTACAGGGAGCCGTCCGCACCGAACTCGAGGTCGATCGGGTTGTCGTTGCGGAACATGCCCGCCGCTTCCAGCGCGGTGTTCGGGAAGAAGTCCTCGATCTCGCCGACCTCGAACGTGGACCAGTCCACGCTGAACGCCGCGAGGTAGTCCTGCGAGAACTCCCCGAAGAACGCCTTGCCGTCCCAGACCGAAGGGAACTTGCCCGGCGCGGTCTCGTCCGCGTCGTAGTGGTAGACCGGGCCGCCCATGGGGCCCTGCCCCGTGCCGGAGCCGAAGTTCACGAGCTCGTCGCGCGGCTGCTGCCCCGGCTGGTCGCCGTAGTACAGGGTCGCGGTCCGGGCCGGCGGAAGCTCGGTCAGGCCGGTGTTCCAGCGGGAGTTGTTGACGGGTGCCGCGCAGTCGAAGAACTCCCGCGGCGTCGCGGTCTCGAAGTTCCACTCGTTGTAGGCCGCGTTCGGTCCGTGGCAGTACGGCCACCCGGAGTTGTGCGGGTCGTCGAGCCCGACGGCGTTCCACTCCACGTAGCCCATCGGTCCGCGGTCCGGGTTCGCCGCGCCGGCGTCGGGGCCGTAGTCCGCCCAGGTGAGCGAGCTCGTCTCCGGGTCCACCTCGATGCGGAACGGGTTACGCACACCCATCACGAAGATCTCGGGGCGGGTGCCCTCCGTGCCCGGGGCGAACAGGTTGCCCTCGGGGATGTCGTAGGTGCTGCCTGCCCCCGGCGGGGCGTCGGCCGGGATCTCGTCCTTCACGTCGATCCGCAGGATCTTGCCCCGCAGGTCGTTGGTGCTTCCCGCACCGCGACGGGCGTCGAAGCCCGGGTTCATGTTCGGGGCGTCGTTGTTCGGGGCGTACCCGTTGGCGCCGGGCGTGCCGGCCGGGGTGTTGTCACCTGTCGACAGGTAGAGGTTGCCCGCGCCGTCGAAGTCGATGTCCGCGCCGACGTGGCAGCACTGGCCGCGCTGCACCTCGACGTCGAGGATCGGCTGCTCCGAGGCCGGGTCCAGCGCGTCACCGGTGAACGTGAACTTCGACAGGCGGTTGACGCCCACCCACCGGTCCCAGTAGCTCTCGTCCTCACCCGCGGGCAGCGTGTTTGGCGCGTTGCCCGACGGCGTGTCCGCCGCACCGTCGCCGTCGGCGTCCCGCGGTGCGTACACGAGGTAGACCTCGTTGCTCTCCGCGAAGTCCGGCGCCAGGGCGATGCCCTGCAGGCCGTCCTCGGAGTTCGCGTACACGTCGAGGGTGTTGACCAGCTTGGTCACCCCGGTGGCCGGGTCCGTCAGGCGCACCTGGCCGTTGCGGGCAGTGTGCAGCACCCGCGAGTCCGGCAGGACCGCCATGTCGATCGGCTCACCGACGTCCTTGGTGAGCAGGATCTTCTCGTAGTTGCCCCAGTCGGTGTCGGCCGCTGCCTCGACGTCCTGGGTGTCGTGGCCCGGGTGGCCCGGGTGGGCGGACGCCGTCGGCGTGGCCAGGAGGGTCGATCCGACCAGCGCGGCGGCCGCTGCCACCGCGAATGTCTTCTTTTGACGCGCTCGCGCGCGTGCCTGACTAGTCTTCATGCGTGATGCAGCTCCTCGTCGAGTTTCGTCACGCAGGCCGGGCCTCGTCCGCATTCCCATTCGTCCGGGGCCCGGTCCTGCTCAGTGCATCGGGTGGGTCAGCGCGTCGAGAAGGCCGCGTCGAACGCTGAGTCCGGCGCGTCGTACGCGTGGGTGCGCACGAACTCGAGTGCCTCCGGAGCGCCGACGAGGCGGTCCATGCCGGCGTCCTCCCACTCCACGGAGATCGGGCCGTCGTAGCCGATCGTGTTGAGCATGCGGAACGCGTCCTCCCACGGGACGTCTCCGTGCCCGGTCGACACGAAGTCCCAGCCGCGGCGCGGGTCCGCCCACGGCAGGTGCGAGCCCATGCGGCCGTTGCGGCCGTTCGTCATGCGCTTCTTCGTGTCCTTGCAGTCCACGTGGTAGATCCGGTCCTTGAAGTCCCAGAGGAAGCTGACCGGGTCCAGGTCCTGCCACACCATGTGGCTCGGGTCCCAGTTCAGGCCGAACGCCTCGCGGTGGCCTATCGCCTCAAGGGTGCGCACGGTGGTCCAGTAGTCGTACGCGATCTCGCTGGGGTGCACCTCGTGCGCGAACTTCACGCCTACCTCGTCGAACACGTCGAGGATCGGGTTCCAGCGGTCGGCGAAGTCCTGGTAGCCGGCCTCGATCGTGGCGTCGGAGACCGGCGGGAACATCGCCACGTACTTCCAGATGGCGGAGCCCGTGAAGCCGACGACGGTCTTCACCCCGAGCTTGGCCGCCAGCCGCGCGGTGTTCTTCATCTCCTCCGCTGCACGCTGCCGCACGCCCTCGGGGTCGCCGTCGCCCCACACCCGGTCGGAGACGATGTCGCGGTGCCGCTGGTCGATGGGGTCGTCGCAGACGGCCTGGCCCTTGAGGTGGTTCGAGATCGCCCACACCTTCAGGCCGTGCCGCTCCAAGAGCTCCAGGCGCCCGGCGACGTACTCGTCGTCGTCCCAGCGCCAGGGGTCGAGATGGTCGCCCCAGCAGGCCAGCTCGAGGCCGTCGTAACCCCACTTCGAGGCGAGGCTCGCCACCTCCTCCAGCGGCAGGTCGGCCCACTGGCCGGTGAACAGGGTGATCGGTCGTGCCATTTTCTTTCCTCCTGTGCGTGACGGTCCGGCGTCGCCGGTCGTACCCATCGGTCTTGTCAGGTCGCCCGCCTGCGGAGGAGGACGACGACCGTCGCCACTCCCGCGACCACTAGCGCCACCAGCGCCCAACCCGTCCAGGCCGGCAGACCGCCGGATGCCGGCGACCCGTCGTCCGCCGCGCCGGCCGCGTCCGCCTCAGGGTTGACCCCTGCGGCGTCCGAACCGGCCGGCTGGGACTCGGACTCGGACTCTGGCGCTGCGGACTCGGACGGCGGGGCTGCCGGGGCGACGACGTCGACCTCCACCTCGACCTCCGCCTTCTTCGGCTCCTTCACCTGCGCTGTCACCGTCCAGTGCCCCTCGCCGAGCAGCTCCGGCTCGGACTGGTACCAGCCGACCCCCTCGGACGCGGAGACGAGCGTGACGGGGCCGATCTCCTCACCGTCGTCGGACACCGCCCGCACGACGACGACTGCCGACTCCTCGACCGGGTGGCCGTCGCCCGCCCAGGCCAAAGCCGCCGAGACGCCGCCGGCGCCGTCCGTGCCGAGCTCGATATCGATCTTGCCGCCGTGCGCGGCGGCCGGAGCCATGGCGGCGGGCGCGACGCCGAGCCCGAGCGCCAGCAGGAGCGCCGCGCCGAGGCGGGTGAACCGTTCCATGTTCGTTCCTCTCCGACTCACAGGGGGTCCGGGGTCACCAGTCCTGCCGCTGACCTCGGGCCATGGTGCGACGGGGCGTGCACCGGCGACCGGTGCACGCCCCAGGTCGCTCAGCTGTCGCACCCCTCCTCGACGGTCACGATGACGTAGGCCTTGCCGGACGGGCTGAGCACCCAGTCCCCGACCGGCGTCAGCTCGGCGCCCTTGGCCGGCGTGGCGATCACCCGGTAGTCGCCCGGGGCGAGGTCGCGCAGGTTACGCGGCTTGCCGTCCGCCTCGCCGTCGACCCAGTTGTGCACGACGTAGCCGCGCACCCCCGGCAGCTCGACCGGGTCGATCGAGCCACCGGCGTCGCACGTCGTCGCCTTCACCACGACGTCAGGGGTGTTCGGGTCGGGGCACTCCGGCTGCTCGAGCGTCACGAACAGGACGGCGTTCCCGTTGTCCCGGACCTTCCAGCCGTCCTCGCCGACGAGGACGTACCCTTCGGCCGGCCGGGCCGCGATCCGGTACCTCCCGGGAGCCAGGTCGTCCAGGTCGTCCACGACGTCACCGGCGGCGCCGTCGACCCACTCCCGCACGACGTAGGACCGCACGCCCTCCACCTCGGCCGGGACGATCGCGCCGCCCGTGACCACCTCGGCCCCGGACGGGCCGTACGAGCACGTGGGCTGCACGACGTCGACCGCCGGCGTCGCCTCGGTGAGCTGCGGTTCGAAGATGGTGAATTCGACGGTCTCGCCGACCACGGTCTCGCCGTCCGCCGAGGCCCGCACCTGGACGGCGTGGACGCCGAACGTCGAGATCTCCACCGGCGCGGTGTACTCGGTCCAGCCGTCGTCGTCGACGTTCACCTCCCGGTACACCGTGGCGCCCTCCGGGCCGCCAGTGGTCTCCACGGTGACCGTGACCGGCCCGAGCCACTGCCCGTCCGGGCCGTCCGGTTCAGCAGGCGACAGCGTGCCGGTCACCTCGAGCGGCTCGGCCGCGCCGGCCACCCGGAAGTAGTCGAACGACGCCGTGGCGACCGACTGCTGAGGGCCGCCGAGCGCGAACAGACCCACCCGGGCGTCCTGCAGTCCCTCGTGCGTCACCGGCTCGGCGAGGGCGGTCCATGCCTCACCGTCCGCGCTGTACTCAGCGGTGAACGTGGACCCTTCCTTCGACAGCCGCAGGTGCCACACGCGCGACGTGAGGTTGTTCGCGCCCGGCTGCGGGTTCTGCACCACCGCATCGACCTCGCTACGCAGCTCGATGCGCTGTGTGACGGCGCTGCCCGGAGCGTTGTCGGTCACGAGGTCGAGCTTGACGTAGTTGTCGTCGTCCCCGTACACGATGAGACCGCCCTGCTGGTACTGCTGGTCGAAGGCCGACCCGTCCACCAGGGTCTCGACCGTCCAGTCATCTTCCGGCAGGTCCTGCACGACGATGTTCGGGGTGCCGGTGTTGCTGCCGGTGTAGATGTCAGTGGCCGTCGTGTCGATCTCCAGCGCGCCACCGGTCACCCGGTAGCCCGTCGGGTCCTCGCGCACGATGTCCCAGCGGCAGGCGTCGAGGGCGTCCCCGTCGAACTCGTCCGCGGGCCCGGGGGCCGCGGCCGTGTCGTCCGGTGTGATGTGGAACCAGTCGAACCGAGCGTCCACGACGTCCGCGGCCGAACCGGCGCCGGCGAGCGCGAACAGCCCGATCTGCGGGTCATCGATACCGGCGAGCGCCTTGGTCTGCGGCATGGCCGTGAACTCCACGCCGTCCGCCGAGTACGACGCCGTCAGGTCCTCGCCGTCGCTGCTCGCCAGCCGCACGTACACCGTGTCGGGGTACGCCGCGCCGAGAGCCGCGGTGTTGGAGTCCCCGACCTCGTTCGGCGCGCCGGCCTCCTCGCGGATGTACTGGAAGATGCGCGTGGCCGGGTCAGCGGGTGCCGAGCGACCCTGGAGCACCATCTTCGCGTAGTTGTCGGCGTCGCCGTAGATCACCAGACCGGCCTGCTGGTACTGGGCGTGGGCCGGGATGGTCACCTTGGCCGTCGCGGTGAACGGACCGTCCGGCAGGTCCTGCAGGACGACGTTCGGCACGGCCGTGTTGTTCGTCCCGTAGAAGTCCGTGGCGGTCGCCGGGATGGTGAGGAGACCGTCGGCGACCCGCAGGTCCTGGTTGCGGTCGAGCACCGTCCAGCGGTCCGGGTCGAGCTCCTCACCGAGGAAGTCGTCCGACCGGCCCGACAGGCAGAGCTCCGGCTCCGGGGCGATCCCGGTGACCTCGACCATGACGTACTCGACGGCGTACGCGCCGCGCTCGTCGGTGACCCGCACCTGGAGCCGGTAGTTGCCCGGCTCGTCGTAGGTGTGCAGATAAGACGACGTGCCGTCGACGAACCCGTCACCGAGCCCGGCGTCCCAGGCGTAGGTCAGGTCGCCCGTCCCGTCGGGGTCGGTGGCCTCAGCGGTAGCGGTCACCGTCAGTGGGGCCTCGCCCGAGACCGGATCGACCGTCAGCTCGACCTCCGGCCGTTCGTTGTCGGCGACCCCGCGGCCGTCGATCTCCATCCAGTTGACGTTGATCCCGCCGGAGAGCAGGACGAAGTGCAGCGAGCCCGAGTCGGAGGGCACGTTGGTCAGCTCGGTACGAGCGTCGACGTACTGCTGCCAGCCGCCGGTGCTCGGCACCGTGATCCGGCCGATCTCCGGGCCGTCCGGGGCGTCCCAGCGCACCGAGACCTCCCCGCCGGTGACGCCAGAGGCGGCGCGCAACGAGATCGCGTCGACGCCGTCCAGGCTCAGCGGCTCGTGGGCCCAGTAGTCACCGGGTTCGATGAACCCGATGTTCTGACCGCCACCGGCGGTGTCGCCCGTCTGCTCGATCTGGACGCCGGGGTCACCGGTGCCGTCGCCGACGCCCTCGGCGCGGCCCGTGCCGGTGAAGAACTCCGACTGGATCAGCTTGGGCTGCAGCACCTGCAGGTCGTTCCTGGTCAGGGGTTCGCCGGCCGCGCCGCCGTCGTCGGTGTAGAACGCCTCGATCACCCAGAAGATGTTCGCGTCGATGCCGTGGCCCTCGTCGCGGGCGGTGTCGAAGACCCCCGAACAGCCGGTCAGCTCGCCGAACGGGTGGGAGTGCCCCGCGTGCCCGAGCCGGGTGAACAGCGTGACGTTCTCGCAGTTCACCTCGCCGTCGGGATCGTCGATCGCGACCTCGTAGCGCACCTGGTCGCCCCACTCGAAGAAGCCTCCGTCGTCCGGGAAGGTGATCGTCACCTCCGGGGCGATGTTGCCCACGACGATCGTCACGTTCGCCACGCCGGTCTGCCCTGCTGGGTCGGTGGCGACGAGCTGGGCCGTGTAGCGGCCGTTCTCGGTGTACGTGTGGGTCGGGTTCGCCTCGGTGCTCGGCGCCGAACCGTCGCCGAACGTCCACTGCAGCGTGAGCGGTTCCCCGGCCGGGTGCCGGGTGCCCTCGGACGAGAACTGCACGGCCAGCGGCGCCAGGCCGTCGGTAACGTCGGCGCCGGCCTGGGCGATCGGCGCGGGGTCGCCCTTGACGTAGTTGACCTTGTACACGCCCGAGCTGTCGTTGTTGCCGCCGAAGCCGGAACCCCAGTCGACGACGTACAGCGCGCCGTCGGGCCCGAAGTCGAAGTCCATCGGCCGGTCGAACCCGGCCGCCGGGTCGAAGATCTGCGGCAGGACCCGGTTGATGTCCACGAGGTCGTCACGCTGCTCGCCGGCGAGCTGGAACGAGTACATCCGCCCCTGGTTCCACTCCCCGAACAGCGCCTTGCCGTCCCAGTAGGCCGGCCACTTGACGTCGGACTCCAGCTCCGGGTCGTAGGAGTAGACCGGGCCGCCCATCGGGGCGCCACCGCCGCCGATCTCCGGGAAGAGCGGGTTGGTCCCGTACCCGTACCAGACCTCCGCCTCCACGGCGGGCGGCAGCTGGGTGATGCCGGTGTTGTTCGGCGAGTCGTTCACCGGACCACCCGCACAGTCGAACGCCGCCCCGGACTGCCCCGTGGCGAAGTCGTAGTCGCGGTAGTCGGTGTTCGCGCCCGTGCAGTACGGCCAGCCGTAGAACCCGGGCTCGCTCACGACGTTCCACTCGACCGTGCCGGCGGGGCCGCGCGTCGCGCTGGCCGCTCCGGCGTCCGGGCCGTAGTCGGCTACGAGAACGTTTCCGTTCGCGGGGTCGACGCCGATCCGGAACGGGTTGCGGAAGCCCATCGCGAAGATCTCGGGCACGGTGTCCGCCGTACCCGGCGCGAACATGTTCCCCTCGGGGATCGTGTACGAGCCGTCGTCCTGCGGCGTGATCCGCAGTACCTTGCCGCGCAGGTCGTTGCTGTTGGCCGACGTGCGCTGGGAGTCGTAGTTGGCCCGGCCGGCCCGCTCGTCCAGCGGCGCGTAGCCAGCGGACTCGAACGGGTTCGTGTTGTCGCCGGTCGCCACGTAGAGGTTGCCGTCGGCGTCGAAGACCATGTCACCGCCCGCGTGGCAGCACGTCTGACGCTGCGTCGGGATGACCAGCACGGTCTCCTCGGTAGCCCGGTCGATCGTCCCGGCGGCCGCGTCGTAGTCGAAGCGCGAGACCCGGTTGTGCGGGCCGTCGTCGCCGACGTCCTGCGGGGACCAGAACAGGTAGACCCACCCGTTGTCCGCGAAGTCCGGGTCGAGCACGACACCGGTCAGCCCGTCCTCGTTGGACTGGGTGACCGGCAACGTCATCGCAGTGGTCGTGGTGTTCGACTCGGGGTCGATCGTCCGGACGCGGCCGTCGCGCTCGACGTAGAAGACGGTGCCGTCGGGGGCCACGTCCAGCATCATCGGGTTGGCGGTGTCCTCGTCGAGAGGCACCATCTCGTAGCTGTCGCTCTGCGTCGCGGCGCAGTCGGAGTCGACGACGCCCGCGGCCGTCTGCAGCCCGCCCAGCAGGTGCTCGACGAACTCCGGCTCCGTGTACGAGGCGTCGGTGTGCCCGCCACCCGTGTACCACGACCGGCCCCCGTCGTACTCCTGGCACCAGGCGATCGGGTGCTCCGCACCCATCGCGCCCGTGCCCGCGGAGTAGGAGGACTCGTCCAGGGACGCGAGGACGTGCACCTCGTCGCGCGGGTTCGTGCGGAAGTTGTACCACTCGTCGTGGCGGTCCCAGCGGTCCGGCAGGTGCGCCGTCGACGCGTGGTCATGGTCCTCGACCTTGATCGTGGCGTCCTGGTTCTGCGGGTGGGAGTTGAAGTAGGCCCCCACCAGCTCGCCGTACCAGGGCCACTCGTACTCCGTGTCCGAGGCCGCATGGATACCGGCGTAGCCGCCGCCACCCTGGATGTACCGCTCGAACGCCGCCTGCTGCTCCTCGCTGAGCACGTCGCCCGTGGTGGACAGGAAGACGACCACCTCGTAGTCGGCGAGGCCATCGTCGGTGAAGACGCCTGCGTCCTCGGTCGCGGTGACGGTGAAGTCGTTGGCCGCACCCAGCTGCGTGATCGCCTGGATGCCTGCGGGGATCGAACCGTGCCGGAAGCCCGCCGTCTTGGAGAAGACGAGGGTGTCGAAGGGCTCGGCCGCGGCGTCGCCCGGTGCGGCGGCCACCTGCGCGAGCTGGGCCGGCGCCGTTGCCGGCTGTGCCGCGGACGTCAGTGCGGCGGGAACAACAAGACCGATCGTGGCTGCTGCCACGACCACCGGCCGCAGAATGCGGCGGGTTCGTTGCACGTTTCTCACCTGGAGCTCCTCATCGAGTCGGGTCAGTACTAGTGCGGTGCAAGTGCTACTGGGGGTGCGACTGCGGTACTGCTGTGGTGCGGGCGCCGGCCCGGAGCGGTGCGATGCACCGCCCCGGGCCGGGAGCTCAGACCAGCGACACCCACCCCCCGCCGCCGTCCGCGCTGCGCTCGACGGCGTCCAGCACCCGCTGGACCACCAGGCCGTCGCTGAACGACGGCGTCGGCTGCCGCCCTGCGGCCAGGTCGCCGACGAGGTCGACCACCTGGTGCGTGAACGCGTGCTCGTAACCGAGCCCGTGCCCCGGCGGCCACCAGGCGCCGCCGTACGGGTGCTCCGGCTCCGTGACGACGATCCGGCGGAAGCCGGCGGTCGCCGCGTCGTCGGCCACGTCGAAGAAGTGCAGGATGTTCATGTCCTCGAAGTCGAACGCGAGCGAACCCTTCGAGCCGTTGATCTCCAGCCGGATCGCGTTCTTGCGGCCCCAGGCGAACCTGGTCGCCTCGAAGGTCGCCAGCCCGCCGCCGGACATCCGCCCGAGGAAGATCGCGGCGTCGTCCACCGTGACCTTGCCCATGCGGGTGCCGTCGGCGACCCCGGACAGGCCCGAGGACGAGGCCGCCTCCGGGCGCTCGTGCACGAAGGTCTCGAGCAGGCCGCTCACCCCCGTGAGCAGCTCACCCGTGACGTACTGCGCGAGGTCGACCACGTGGGCTCCGATGTCGCCCAGCGCACCGGAACCCGCCTTCTGCTTGTCGAGCCGCCACGACATCGGCGCCTGCGGGTCGGCTATCCAGTCCTGCAGGTACTGCGCGCGCACGTGCCGCACCTGGCCGATCCGCCCCTGCTCGACGAGCTGCCTGGCCAGGGCGATGGCTGGCACGCGGCGGTAGGTGAAGCCCACCATCGCGTGCACGCCACGCTCCGCGGCGGCCTCGGCCGCCGCGACCATCGTCTCCGCCTCGGCCACGCTGTTGGCCAGCGGCTTCTCGCACAGGACGTGCTTGCCCGCCTCGAGCGCCGCTATCGCGATCTCGGCGTGCGTGTCACCGGGCGTGCAGACGTCGATCAGGCCGATGTCGTCCCGCTTCAGCAGCTCGCGCCACCCGACGACCGCCTCGTCCCAGCCCAGCTTGTCGGCCGCCGCACGGACCGCGGCCTCGTCCCGCCCCGCCACCGCGCGCATGCGCGGTGCCAGGGCCAGGTCGAAGAACCGCGGCGCCGTGCGCCAGGCCTGCGAGTGTGCCGCCCCCATGAACGCGTAGCCGACCATGCCGACCCCGAGCTCGTTCTCAACACTGCTCATACCGCGCCTCCCCCCACTGTCGTCTCACTGCCGTGTCGCATGCCCCGGCGGACGTCGTCCCGATACGTCACCGCGTCAGGAGTCGAAGCCGATGGGCAGGTACTCCTCGACGTTGTCCGCCGTGACGACGGGCGCGAAGAGCTGGACCGTGCGGGGCACGCCGATCGAGGCGAGGTCGCCCACCGTCTTGTTCTGCGCGATCAGGCGGGCGAGCTTGACGCCGTCGGCCGCCTGCGTGGACGGGTAGATGACCGTGGCCTGGACGACGCTGTCGCCGGACTGGATCTCCTCCATCATGTTGCGCGACCCTGCGCCGCCCACCAGGAAGAACTCGTCGCGGCCGGCGTTGTCGATGGCCGCCATGACGCCGACACCCTGGTCGTCGTCGTGGTTCCAGATGGCGTCGATCTTCGGCTCGGCGGACAGCAGGTTGGCAGTCGCCTCCTCGCCGCCCTGGACCGTGAAGTCGGCGGCGACGCGGGCGTCGACGTCGAGACCGCAGTCCTCGAGCGCGTCCTTGAAGCCGTTGCTGCGGTCCGTCGTCAGCGGCAGGGCGTCGATGCCCGCGATCTCGGCGACCACCGCATCCTTGTTGTCACCCAGCTGCTCGCAGATGTAGGTGCCTGCGCTCACGCCCATGCCGTAGTTGTCGCCCAGCACGGTGGTGCGCGCGGCGAACGGGCTGCTGAACTCGCGGTCCACGTTGATGACCGGGATACCGGCCTCCATGGCATCGAGCGCCACGTCGGTGAGGGCGGCACCGTCGAACGGCAGGAGCACGATGGCGTCGACGCCGTCGTTGATGAAGCCCTCGATCTGGCTGATCTGCACGTTCACTTCGTTGGTGCCCTCGGCGACGCGAAGCTCCACGTCCTCGTACTTCTCGGCCTCGACCTCGGCCGCCGAGGTGATGGCGCCCATCCAGCCGTGGTCGGCGGCCGGGGCGGAGAAGCCGATGACGACCTTGTCGCCGGGCTCGTCGTTCTCGGTGGTCGTGACCGGCCCGGTGGCGGTCGTCTCCTCGTCACGCGGCTCGTTGCTGACGCAACCGCTGACGACGAGCGCGGCACAGGCCGCCGCGATGAAGGCGCCGGAAACCCTGCGCGTGCGCACTGCTGTGGATGAGGTCATGGTGATCTCCCTTGATCTGGGGTGGAGCTTGTCTGGCTGAACCGGGACGGCTTGACTGGAACGAGGGCACGAGTGCGCGCCGCCGGATGGCGCCGGGCTCACGTGCTCGTCGCCTTCTCACGCGAGGCGAACCACTGCTGCAGCAGCACGGCGCCCACGATGATCGCGCCCTTGGCGATCGCCTGGACCGAGCTGTCGAGGTTGTTGATGACGAACACGTTGGTGAGCGTCGAGAAGATCAGGACGCCCAGCACGGTTCCGGTGATGGTGCCGCGCCCGCCCGCCAGCAGGGTGCCGCCCACGACGACCGCCGCGATGGTGTCCAGCTCGAGGAGCGTCCCGTGCGTCGAGGAGCCGGAGGTGGTCCTGGCCAGCAGGATCACGGCGCCGATACCTGCCGTCAGGCCGGAGAGCCCGTACAGGTACAGGGTGTGCCGCTTGATCTTGATGCCCGCAAGGCGGGATGCCTCGGGATTGCCGCCGATGGCGACGGTGCGCCGCCCGAACGTCGTGCGGTTCAGCAGGAACCAGCCGGCGGCCGCGACCACCACGAAGATCCACACGATCACGGGCACGCCCAGCGGCCGGGCCTGGAACACGTCGAAGAACGGGTCCACATCCTCGAGGATCTGCGTACGACGCCCGGCGATGAGCTCGGCGAGGCCGCGAGCGGCGGCCAGCATCGCGAGGGTCGCCATGAACGCCGGCACCTTGCCGTACGCGATGATCACGCCGTTGATGAGCCCCGCGACGAGCCCGACGGCCAGCGCGGTCACCACGATGACCCACCAGCCGTAGTCCTGCGCCAGGTACTGGGTGGACAGGGTCGAGGCCCAGATCGACGCCAGTGCGACCACGGCGCCGACCGACAGGTCGATACCACCGGACGTGATGACGAACGTCATGCCGATGCTCACCACGCCGGTCACCGCCGCGAGGCTGAGGATCGTGGTGACGTTGCCGAAGCTCACGAACCGGTCGCCACCGGTCACCACGCCGACGACGACGAGCAGGATGAGGGCGAACACGAGTCCACCCATTCGCAGGGCTGGGCCCATGAGGGCCGATCGTCCGCTCACGCGGCACTTCCTTCCATGACCAGGTCGAGCACGGCGTGCTCGTCGATGTCGTCGGCCGGGCCGTCGTGGACCGCCCGACCGTCGGAGATGACCAGCACGCGGTCCGCGAGCCCCAGCACCTCGGGGATCTCGCTGGAGACGACGAGCACGGCGGCGCCGTCGTCGGCCAGGCGCCGGATGAGGTTGTAGATCTCTGCGCGGGCACCGACGTCGACACCCCGGGTGGGCTCGTCGAGCAGGAGCACGCGGCAGCCGTGCACGAGCCAGCGCGCCAGCAGCGCCTTCTGCTGGTTGCCGCCGGACAGGGTGCGGGCGTCGCGGTCCGCGGAAGCGGGCCGCAGGTCGAGGGCCTCGATCTGCTCGCGCGCCGCTGCACGCTCGGCGCCCTCGTCGAGGAGTCCCCCACGCGCGAAGCGCGCGAAGGTGGACAGCGTGATGTTCCGGTACACGGGCTCGTCGAGGAGCAGGCCCTGGCTCTTGCGCTCCTCGGGGCACAGGCCGATTCCCGCGGCGACCGCCGCGTGCACGCCCGACCCCAGACGCTTGCCGTTCAGGCGAACGGTGCCTGACGTCGAGCGCCGGGCCCCGTAGATCGTCTCCAGGATCTCGGAGCGGCCCGAGCCCACCAGGCCCGCCAGCCCGACGATCTCGCCGGCCCGGACCGTGAGCGAGACGTCCTTGAAGACGTCGCCGAGCCCGAGGCCCTCGACCTCCAGGACGGGTGCGGCGTCCTCCGGGACCCCTGGGCGCTCGGGGAAGGCGTACTCGACCGAGCGGCCGGTCATGAGACGGATCAGCTCGTCCGTCGGGGTGTCCGCGACCAGCAGGCTCGTCGCCACGGTCCGGCCGTCCTTGATGACGGTGATCCGGTCGCCGAGCTGGCGGATCTCCTCCAGCCGGTGCGAGATGTAGACGACGGCGACACCGTCGGCCGTGAGCTCGCGCACGATGCGGTGGAGGTTCTCGACCTCCTCGGAGTCCAGCACGGCGGACGGCTCGTCCATGATGACCACGCGTGCGTCCCGGGACAGCGCGCGGGCCAGCGAGACGATCTGCTTGCCCGCCGCCGGCAGGCTGCCCACCTCGCGGTGCGGCGAGATCTCGGGGTGGCCGAGCCGCTTCAGGATCTCCCGGGTGTTCCGGGCCGCGTCGGACCGGCGGGTGACGCCGCCCCGTGCGAGCTCGTGCCCCAGGTAGATGTTCTCGGCGACGGTGAGCCCGTCGACGACGTCCAGCTCCTGGTAGATGGTCGCGATGCCGAGGTTGAGCGCCGCGACCGGATCCGCGATCGTCACGGGTTCCTCGTCGAGCAGGATCTCGCCCTCGGTGGGCTGGTGCGCCCCGGCCAGGACCTTGATCAGGGTGGACTTGCCCGCCCCGTTCTGACCCAGCAGGCAGTGCACCTCGCCGGGGCGGACCTCGAGGTCCACGCCGTCGAGCGCCCGCGCGCCGGGAAATTGCTTCACGATGCCACGCATACGCAGCAAAGGGAGGGGCTGCTCATCCCGTTGCTCTGCCCGCTGGGGGTCCACGTCGACCATGTATCGAACGTAGAGGGACTTTTGCCGACCGTCAAGCAAAAGTCGTGACTTCGCCCGCCATGATTGACTAGAGGCATGGTGGAAGTGGCACGGGAAGTGATTCAGCAGGCGCCCAAGGTTTCTGGAGCGGGGGACATGTTCCAGCTCTTACGCGACGGACGGCCTCGCACGCGAGCCGACCTTGCGGCGGTGACGGGCCAGGCCCGCTCGACCGTCGCGGCACGCATCGACCTGCTCATGACGGCGGGGCTCATCGCTCCCGCGGGCGAGGCGTCCTCTACCGGCGGCCGCCCGCCGGCGACCTTCGCGTTCGCGCCGTCCGCCCGGGTGGTGCTCGGGGTGGACCTCGGCGCGACGCACGCACGGCTCGCCCTGACGGACCTCGCCTCCACGGTGCTCGCGCACCGCGACCTGCCGCTGCTGATCACCGACGGGCCCGAGCTGGTGCTCGACCAGGTCGCGCGGACGGGCGCCGAGCTGCTGCGCGAGGCCGGCCGGTCCCCCAGCGAGCTCGCCGGGGTCGGCGTCGGCCTGCCCGGGCCCGTGGAGCACGCCACCGGCAAGCCGAACAACCCGCCGATCATGCCCGGCTGGGACAACGCCGACGTCCCCGGCATCCTCGGCGCGCGGTTCCACGCCCCGGTGCTCGTGGACAACGACGTCAACATCATGGCGCTCGGTGAGCATCGCGCCGCCTGGCCCGACGTCGCGGACCTGCTGTTCGTGAAGGTCGCCACGGGTATCGGCGCGGGCATCATCGCCGACGGCGCGCTCCGGCGCGGCGCCCAGGGTTCGGCCGGCGACATCGGGCACGTCGCGGTGCCTGGCGTGACCGACGTCGTCTGCCGCTGCGGCAACATCGGCTGCCTCGAGGCGATCGCCAGCGGGCTCGCCGTCGCGAACGCACTGGAGGGCGCAGAGAAGCCCGCCGACGTCGTCGCCATGGTGCGGGCCGGCGACGTCGCCGCGAGCCAGGCCGTGCGCCAGGCCGGCCGGGACATCGGCGCCGTGCTCGCCACGAGCGTCAGCCTGCTCAACCCGTCGATGATCGTCATCGGCGGCATCCTGGCCGACGCCGGGGAGCACATAGTGGCCGGCATCCGCGAGGTCGTCTACCAGCGGTCCCTGCCCCTGGCGACGCAGCACCTGCGCATAGTCACCGCCCGGACGGGGCCGCAGGCCGGCGTCCTCGGCGCGAGCGCGATGGCCGTGGACCAGGCGCTGTCCTCGGAGGCTGTCGACCGCCTGGTCGCGTAGGACCGGGCAGAGCCGACACCGCCGGTCGAGCTTGTCGGGACCTGGGTCTCGACAAGCTCGACCAGCGAGATGTCAGCTCGACCGGCCAGGCGTCAGCTGGCGTTGCCCAGGTTCTTCACCCGGACGTCGCGGTAGTAGATCGTCTCCCCGCCCCCGTGGTTCTGAAGGCCCACGTACCCCGTGGCGAGGTCACGCGCCGGGTCGGTGCTGTCGAAGTCGTTCACCAGCACCCCGTTGAGCAGGACCTTGATGTTCTGCCCCACCACGCGGATCTCGTACGAGTTCCACGAGCCCACGGGCTTCAGCGCCTGCTCCACCGCGTCCGGGTCCGCACCCTGGAAGGTGTAGATCGCCCCGGTCGTGCGGTCGGCGTCGTCGCTCGCGTCGACCTGGATCTCGTAACCCTGGTTGACGGCGACCCACGGGTCGTTCCCCGGGTTCGGGAAGCCGACGAAGATGCCGCCGTTGTCGTCCTTCACGAGCTTCCAGTCGAGCTTGAGGCTGTACGTCCCCAGCTCCTCGCCCGTGTGCCAGAGCAGCCCCATGCCGCCCGTGCTCCGGATCGAGCAGTCGGCCTGGCGGCCGAACGAGCCCGCGCCCGCCAGACGCCATCCGTCGAGGGACGCCGTGGTGCCGTCGAACAGGGCGCGGTAGCCGCGCTCGTACTTCCCGGGCCGGCAGATGTCCTGGATGCCGCCGACCGTGAGGACGTCGAGGTTGACGTTGCCGTCGTCCTCGGCGTCGTAGCGCAGCGTGATGGTGTTGACGCCCTTGCGGAGCGGCAGGTCCCGCGTCGCCGTCGCCCAGGTCTTCCAGTCACCTGTCGACTCCAGCGCCCACGGCTCGACCTCCTGCCCGTTGACGAGCACCGACATCTCCTTGGTGCCCGGAGAAGGGTTGGGTCCGTTCGAGTACCGCAGGCTCACCGGCTGGGTGCCGGCGCGGCGGACGTCGGCCGTGAAGGTCGCCGAGGCGCCCACCTGGCCGAACCCGGCGGCGAAGCCGGAGCCGGAGTAGCCGCTGTGCTCGGTGGCCACGTTCGCGCTGCCGCGCAGCGAGGCCTCCTCCGCCTCCAGGTACCCCTGCTCGGACGGAGCCTTGTAGCCGGGGATCGCGTTGAGCGTGTACCAGGCCTCGGTGTTCCACAGCTCGCGGCCCTCGGCGTCCGAGAACGGACGCGGGCTGCGCAGGTGCACGACGCGTCCCGGCTCGAGGCCGTCCACGGTGAGCGTCACCTTCGTGCGGTCCCTCGAGACCTTGGCGCCCGTGACGAACAGCGGCCGCTCGTCGATCTTCGGCCCGCCGTAGTTGCGGGTCGGCACGTAGCGCCAGTGATCCATCCGGAACGCCGCGTTGGGGTTCTCGGCGATCTTCGCCACCGTCTCCGCGGAGAGCGGCTGCGTGTACTCGACGTCGAAGCCCTTCTTGGTGACCCGCATCTCGGTCATGTCGAAGGCGCCCTCACCGTTGGGCGTGAGCTTCTGCAGGCCGTAGCGCAGCTTGCCCGGCTCGCTCCAGTTGCCGCCCTCGCCGACGCCGCCCACGTACAGGGCGCCGTCAGGCCCGACGACCGTGCGGTTCACGCCGGCCTCCAGGCCGGCCGAGTGCCGGAACACCGCGCCCTGGTACTCGCCCTCGATCTTCTCGAGGAAGCCGCGCTGCAGACCGCCGTAGGTGACGTCGCCGAACACCAGCTGGCCCGCGTACGGGCCCTCCTCGACCTGCACCGGGGCGCTCGGCGAGTTACCGATCTCGTTCTGCGGCACCCAGAGGGCCGGGGCGGAGACAGGCTGGTCGTCGAACGGTCCGGCAGGGTTGGTGAAGTGGTTGAAGAACTTGCCCTGCTCGATGTGCACGAGCTTCGAGCTGGGCAGCCAGGCGCCCTGGTTGTCCATGACGAAGAGCTCGCCGTCCGGGCCCTTGACCATGCCGTTCGGCGTGCGCAGGCCGCCTGCCACGTAGCTGACCTCACCGGTCTCGCGGTCGACCTTGATGGCCGTGCCGCGGTTCGCGGCGGGCTGCGGGTCCGTGGTGGCGCCGCCGTTGTTGATGGCGACCGACAGGTTCACGTAGAAGTAGTCGTCGTCGTGCAGCAGGCCGAAGGCGAACTCGTGGAAGTTGCCACCGAAGGGCCACTCGGCCACCGTGCGGTGGTCGTCGTAGAAGCCGTCACCGTCCGGGTCCGTGAGCTCGGTGAGCTTGTCGCGCTCGGAGACGAAGATCGAGTCCTCGATGACGGCGATGCCCAGCGGGTTGAACAGGTCCGTGGCCACCTTCTCGTAGGTGACCTGGTCCTTCGAGGTCTCACCGGTCACGTTGTCGAGCAGGAACACCTCGCCCGGCTCAGGGTTCTCGACCCAGCCACCGGGGCTCACCGAGCCGGTCGTGACCACGGCGAGGCGGTCGTCGTCGGTCCAGTCGAGCCCGGCGACCATGGGCTCGAAGCCCTCCGGGCGCAGGTCGGTGAGCGTGTAGCCCGGGTGCACGGAGTCGAGGCGCATGCCGTCGCCCGCCGAGTCGTCCTGGCCCTCGCAGTACTTGGTGCCCGGGGCGGTCACGCGCACGACGCCGGCCTCGGTGCTCAGGACGCTCTCGGGGACGACGACGAAGTCCGCCGTGCCCGGCGGGCGCCACTCGAGCCGCAGGATGTTGTCGTTCGTGTTGTCGAAGTACTCGACGCGCAGGTCGTGGACCCCTGCCTCCAGGGCGACGGTGCCCTCCTTCGACTCCGCGCCGTGCAGGCCGTCGTTGTTGATCACCTCGGCGTCGTCGATCACGAGGCGCGAGCCGTCGTCGCTGGTGAGCCGGAACTCGTAGTTCCCGGCGGACGGCACCGACAGGTTCGCGAGCGCGTGCGCGATGAAGCGCTCGCCCATGCCGAAGTCGGCTTCCGTCGAGTAGTCGATGGTCGGCTTGAGCTGGTCGACGTTCGGCGTCTGGCCGGAGCGGAGCGTGCAGAGCTCGCTCAGATCACGCGCCAGGTCGTAGGTCCTCAGCGTGACGCCGGGTTCCTGCGGCGGCAGATCATCCGCTGCCGACGCGACGGGGACAGTTCCCGACAGCATCACCGCTGTCAGTGCTACGGCAGTCGCGCCTGCGGCTGCCTGTCTCGCGCGGATGCTGGTTCCACGTTGTCTCATCAGTTCTCCTCGGTCGGCATTGACCCTGCGGGCTAGAACCTACGAGGGACTTCTGGCGATAGTCAAGCAGAAGTTGTCAACTGGTCACCTTAATCGCCCAGGTCGGCGCCTGTAGCCGCACCCTCCGACTCACAACGCCTCGGGGCCGCCCTCGAGCAGCTTCTTGAAGCCGTCCTCGTCCAGGGTGGGGATCTCCAGGGCCTCCGCCTTCGCGGCCTTGGTGCCGGCGTTCTCCCCCAGCACCACGTAGTCGGTCTTCTTCGAGACCGAACCGGAGGCCTTGCCGCCCGCGGCGATGATGGCCTCCTTGGCGCCGTCGCGCGTGAAGTCCTCGAGCGATCCGGTCACCACCACGGTCAGGCCGGCGAGCGGCCCGGTGGGCCCGGTGTCGGCCTCGGCCATCGCGGCAGGGCCGGGATGGCCGGGGGTGGCGAGCTGGACCCCTGCCTCGCGCCACGCCGCGAGGATCTCCTGGTGCCAGTCCACCGTGAGCCATTCCTTGATCTCGGCAGCGATCACCGGGCCGACGCCGTCGACGGCGGCCAGCTCCGCCTCGGACGCCGCCTCGATGGCGTCCACCGAACCGAACCAGCCCGCGAGTGCCCGCGCCGCCACCGGCCCGACGTGCCGGATGTTCAGCGAGACGAGCATGCGCCAGAGGTCCTTCGTCTTGGCCCGCTCCAGCTCGTCGAGGAGTTTTGTCGCGTTCGCCGACGGCGCCCACTCGTCCAGGGTCTCGCCCGCCTCCTCGGCCGCGAGTCGCTGCGCCTTGCCGTGCGACAGCTTGCGCCGGAACGGGGTACGCCGGCGCACGACGCCGTCGTCGTCCATCTTGGGCAGGCCGGTCTCCGCGTCGCGGACCACCGCCTCGATGGGCAGGAGCTGGTCGAGCGTGAGCGAGAACAGCTGGGCCTCGGTGACCAGGGGCGGGGTCTCCGGCACGTCGGGCTGCGTGAGCGCCGCGGCGGTGACCTCGCCGAGGGCCTCGATGTCGAGGCCGCCGCGCGAGCCGATGTGCTCGACCCGCCCGCGTACCTGGGCCGGGCACGACTCCGCGTTCGGGCAGCGCAGGTCGACGTCGGCCTCCTTCATGGCGCGTAGCGGCGTACCGCACTCCGGGCACTCCGCGGGCATGACGAAGTCCTCGCGCGGGTAGCCGTCGTCGGCAAGGGCGGACACCGGCCCGACGATCTCCGGGATGACGTCACCCGCCTTGCGCAGCACCACGACGTCGCCGATACGCACGCCCTTGGCCCGCACCACGTCCTGGTTGTGCAGGGTCGCCTGGCGCACCGTGGAGCCCGCGACCTTGACCGGCTCCATGACGGCGTATGGAGTCGCCCGGCCGGTACGGCCCACACCGACCTGGATGGCCAGCAGGCGCGTGTTGACCTCCTCCGGCGGGTACTTGAACGCGATGGCCCAGCGCGGCGCGCGGCTGGTGGAGCCCAGCCGGCGCTGCCGCGCCAGCGCGTCGACCTTGAGGACTATCCCGTCGAGCTCGTGCTCGATGTCGTGCCGGTGCTCGCGGAAGTGCTCGATCATCTCGAGCGCCCCGTCGAGGCCGTCGACGACCCGGTTGTGCGGGGAGACCGGGATGCCCCACTGCTCGAACAGGGTGTACGCGTCGGACTGCCGCTCCAGCTCCGTGTGCTCGCCCTCCTGCCACTGCAGCGCGCCCACGCCGTGCGCGTACATGCGCAGGCCCTCCACGCGGGCGAGACCCGCCTCCAGCTCGAGCCCGTCCTTGTTCTCCAGCAGCTGCCGCAGGCCGCCCGCTGCGGCGTTGCGGGGGTTGGCGAACTGCGGGAACCGGCGGAGCGCGGCGATGCGTGCTCGTTCGACGTCGAACTCCTTGCCGCCGGCGCTCCGCCCGGAACGTTCGCGTGCGTCCTCGATCGCCCGCTCGCGCAGCTCGCCCTGCAGCTCGTTGAGCCGCGCGAAGGTGGCGACCGGGATGAACACCTCGCCGCGTACCTCGACCACGTCGGGGTGGCCCTCGCCGGTGAGTGTCTGGGGGATCTCGGCGATGCGCAGCACGTTCCGGGTGACGTCCTCGCCCACGCGTCCGTCACCGCGCGTGACGCCGCGCACCAGCCGGCCCTTCTCGTACACCAGGGAGATCGCCAGGCCGTCGATCTTGACCTCGCACAGCAGCCCCGGGCGGTCCGTACCGAGGTCGCGGTTGACCTTCTCCGCCCACACGGCCAGCTCGTCGGTGCTGAACGCGTTGTCGAGCGACAGCATGCGTTCGATGTGCTCGACCGTGACGAACCCCGACGCCGCCGCACCGCCGACGCTCTGCGTGGGCGACTCCGGCGTCACCAGCGCGGGGTGCGCGGCCTCGAGCGCCTGGAGCTCGCGCATCCGCGCGTCGTACTCGGCGTCCGACGAGACGGGTGCGTCCGCCTCGAAGTAGGCGCGCCGATCCTCCTCGATCCGGGCCACGAGCTCGGCCCACCGCCGCTGTGCGGTGGCCTCGTCGCTCGTGGCTTCATCACGTTCCGGGATGCCTGTCGTCTCGCTCACAGACACAATCATGGACTGAACCACTGACATCCGAGTGGCAAGGCGCCGGAGCCTGTCCCGAAAGGTCAGCCGACCTGGGCATTCGCCTCGATCAGCCCCTATCGCACAGGGTCCGGCACCGCTACCATTCGAGAAAAATGCCGGAAATCTACTGAGAGCAGGGGCCCCTTGAAGATCGCCGTCGTCGGTGCCGGTTTCGCAGGACTGGCCACCGCGAAGATCCTCCGCGAGTTCGAGCACGACGTCACAGTCTTCGAGAAGGCGCCGGACGTCGGTGGGGTGTGGAGCGCGACCCGCCGGTACTCGGGCCTCCGGACGCAGAACAACAAGGACTCGTACGCCTTCTCGGACCTGCCGATGCCCCGGGACTATCCGGAGTGGCCCACCGGCGAGCAGGTCCAGGCCTACCTCGAGCGCTACGTCGCGAAGTTCGAGCTGCGTCCTCTCCTGCGGCTCGCCACCGAGGTCGTCCGCGCCGAGCTGACCGACGCCGAGGACGGCTGGATGGTCACCGCACGGCGCATCGGCGCTCCGGTCTCCGCGCCCGAGCGGTTCGACCACCTGGTGGTCGCGAACGGGATCTTCTCCGACCCGGTCTTCCCGCAGTACGAGGGGTACGCCGACCTCGTCCGCGCCGGCGGCAAGCTCGTCGCCTCCAGCCAGCTCAACACGCTGGACGACGCCCGCGACAAGCACGTCGTGGTCGTCGGGTACGGCAAGTCGGCGTGCGACGTCGCCGGCGAGATCGGCCAGGTGGCCAAGTCCACCACCGTCGTGGCTCGTCGCCTGCTGTGGAAGATGCCCAAGCGCATCGCCAGCGCGCTGAACATGAAGTACCTGCTGCTGTCCCGCCTCGGCGAGGCGCTGTTCCGCTACCAGGAGCTGCCCAACGGCATGGAGCGCTTCCTGCACGGCCCGGGGGACAAGGTACGTGCGGGCATGCTCTCGAGCATCGGATCCGTCGCGACCTGGCAGTTCAAGCTCAAGAAGCTCGGTCTGGTCCCGCACGGCGAGTTCGCCGACATCGCCAACAGCACGGTGTCGCTGTCCACCGACGGGTTCTACGAGCAGGTGGCCGACGGGACCATCAAGGTCCACCGCGACACGGAGATCGAACGCTTCGAGGTCGAGGGCGACCAGCCGGTGGCCGTACTCAGCGACGGCGCCCGGATCCCGGCCGAGCTCGTGGTCTGCGGTACCGGGTTCCACCAGCGCGTGCCGTTCCTCGACGACACCATCGCCGCCCGCCTGGTGGACGAGCAGGGCAACTACCAGCTCTACCGCCAGATCCTGCCCGAGGGCGTACCGAACCTGACGTTCGCGGGCTACAACTCGTCGCTGTTCTCGCCGCTGTCCGCCGAGGCCGGCGCGATCTGGATCGCCGCATACCTGGCCGGGGTCGTCGAGCTGCCGCCGATCGAGGAGCGGCGCAAGCACGTGGCCGAACGCGTGGCGTGGATGGAGAAGCGCACGGGCGGCAAGCACGCCCGCGGCACCAACGTCATCCCGTTCTCGATGCACCAGATCGACGAGACGCTCGACGAGGCCGGCGTGAACATCAGCTCCGCCGCCCAGACCATCCAGTGGCTGCTGCCGATCGATCCGTCGGTTTACAAGAACGTCGTGCCGCGGCTCAAGGAGCGGGTCAAGGAGCGGGCCGGCGCCGAGTCCTGAGACCTGTGTGGGTCGAGCCTGTCGAGGGATCTCGACAGGCTCGACCCACGGTGGCGCAGGCGGTCAGCGCTCGGGGCGCGGGCCACCCTCGGTCAGCGGTGCGGTGAACCGGACGGGCAGCTTGCGCGGGTAGCGCGACCACGGCGAGGCCGACATCTTGAGCGAGTCCGCCGAGACCGACAGCTCCATGTCGAGGATCCGGCGCAGCAGGGTGTCCACGGCGATACGGCCGATGAGCGGCCCGATCCGGTGGGCAGGGCACGCGTGCGCGCCGGCGCCCCAGGTCAGGTGGAACCGGCTGCCCAGCTCCTCCCACGGGTCGTCCGTCCGGATCGCCCGGTCTGCGTTCGCGGCGGCGACGGCGGGCACGAGTGCGTCGCCGTACGCGATGCGGCGTCCGCCCAGCTCGCAGTCCTGCCGGGCGAACCGGGGCAGCACGTGCGGGGCGGGCGGGTTGCGCCGCGACACCTCGTCCAGGGCGTCGTCCAGGTCGAGCCGGCCGCGACGCACCCGGGCGGCGAAGGCCGGGTCGGTCAGGATCATGTGCAGCGTGCTCGCGATCCACGCGATCTCGGCGTCGTGCCCCAGGCTGAACATCACGCCGATCGCGGCCATCACCTCGACGTCGTTCTCGTGGTTCGGATGGTTGACCAGAGCAGTGGTCAGGTCCTCACCGGGCTCGGCCCGGTGCGTCGCCACGAGCACGGCCACCAGGGCCTCCTGCTCGATCGCCGCCGCACGCGCCCGCTCCCTGCCCGCGTAGACCGCCTCGGTGAGCTCGTGCATCTTGTTCCCGTCGGACAGGCTCATGCCGAACATCTCGGTCATGACCATCACGGGGACCGCGACGGCGTAGTCCTTCACCAGGTCCGCCTCGCCGCGGGGCATGAGCCGGTCGATGATCGCCTCGCACATCACGGCCACCGTACGGGCCAGGCGCTTCTCGTCGATGGCGCCAAGGGCGTCGTCGATGGGCGCACGCAGCCGGCGCTGCTGCATCCCGTCGAGGTAGTACGCGCTCTCGCGCGGCGCCAGCGCGGCGAGCACCCCCGAGTCGGCGGGCAGGGACCGCTCCTGGACGTAGCGCCAGTTGCGGGAGTTACGAGAGAACAGCAGCTCGTTGCGCATCACGCTGCTCGCCTCGTCGTACCCCAGGACGAGCCAGGCGGGGACGCCAGGTTCGAGGTCCATCGGCGCGACAGGACCCCACTCGTCACGGAGCTGCTCGTACAGCTTGTGCGGATCCCGGGCCGACGTGATCTCCGACAGCTGCATCCGGTCCGAGATGTCTTCCAGCCGGAGGTGCAGTCTGTTGGCGAGCGTCACGCGTTGACCTTCTGGAACACCGGGAACGTCATCGCGTGCTCGACGAGGGTGATCAGGGTGAGTACGGCGGACTGCCGGTCGCGTGCGTCGCACTCGACGATCGGCGTCTCGGGCAGCAGGTCCAGCGCGGCGCGGACCCGCTCCAGGGGATAGTTCGGCGAGTCGGGGAACTGGTTGACGACCACGGCGAACGGGATCTTGGTCCGCAGCTCCAGCTGGTCCAGCACCTCGAAGCTGTCCTCGAGGTGCCGCGTGTCGATCATGACCAGCGCACCGACGGCGCCGTCGGCCAGGCCCGCCCACAGGTCCCAGAAGCGGCGCTGACCCGGGGTGCCGAACAGGTACAGGGCGATGTCGTCGGTCACGGTGATGCGACCGAAGTCCATCGCGACCGTCGTCGTCTCCTTGTTCGGCTGCCCCGGGTCGATGCCGACGCTCGCCGTGGTGATGCGCTCCTCGGTGCGCAGCGGGTCGATCTCGCTCACCGCGCCGATCAGCGTCGTCTTGCCCACGCCGAAGGCGCCCACCACCAGCACCTTGACCGACCGCGCGACGGTCGGTGCCAGGTGCTGCCCGGTCGCCGGGCGGTCAGAGCTTGCGGAGTCCATCGAGAATCTTCTCCAGGATGTCCTTGCCGGGCAGGACGTGCGCTTGGTGGTTGGAACGAATCGTCAGGTTCCCCGTGTCGACCAGGTCCGAGACCATGACCGCCACGAGGCTCACGGGTAGCTGCAGATACGCAGCCACCTCGGCCAGCGCGAGCGTGCCGCGGCACAGCTCGACCAGCTCGCGCTCCAGACGGCTCGCCGTCGAGAGCACAGGCCGGCTCTCGACCGCACGTACAAGTGTCTCCGGGCGCAACGTGTTGCGCGACGGGTGCGCCCGGCCCGAGGTGAGCACGTACGAGCGCACCGGGTGATCGCGGTACTCCTCGGTGTCCATCCCCTCGCCCCCTGTCGGTCGGTCAGGTATCGGTCGAGCTGGTGGTGCCTGGTACGGCCAAGCCTCACGAGGCTCGGGTGGTGCTTTCCGAAACGGTGCCAGGGGCGGGATCAGCTGGAGATCCGCTCCGTGCCCAGGGTGCGCTCCCCGATCATGAGGACCTGGGCCTGCATCTGCTGGGCAATCAGCGCCGGGTCGATCACCGTCTCCGTGACGACCGCGAGACGCGAGCCGTCACCGGCTCCCCGGACGAAGAGGAATCCGCCGTCGAACTCAACCATCACCTGGCGGATCGTCTCGCTGTTCCCGAACTCCCTGCTCATTCCCATCCCCAGTGCCACAAGTCCGGCACATGCCGCGGCTACCTTGTCGGCCACGTCCAGCGGGGTCTGGTCCGTCCGAACTTTCATCAGTCCGTCGGAGGTGAGCACGACAACATGCTTGACCCCCCGTACACCACTGATGAGCTCGAGCATCCAGCTATTACCGTCGGTGCTGGTCATGCCGTCGGCGTGCGTAGTCATCGGTCCTCCGAAGGTCCACCGGCTCCAGCCGGCGGTTCGCTGCTGTCTGGTGAGTCCCCGAACCGTGCCTCGCTCGAGCTGAAGAAGGCACCCATCCACTCACCGGCCTCCTCGGCCGTCTGAGCGGGACCAGGAGCTTCGGTACGGGGCTCCGTGGCCTTGGTCCGGTCGTCGGTCGCTTCCGCCTCTCCACGGCGCGATCGCCGCTGCGGGAGCGCAGACGGCTCGGGGAACTCGTCGTCCTCGGGGCGGGCTCGCCCAGGACGCAGGGGCAGCTCGCCAGGGGCCTGCACCGGGGCACCGGCCACGGGCGTCTCCTCCTCTTCGTCGACCACGACGCCGGTCGCGCTCAGCGGCTCGACGGGAACCACGGTCGCCGGGTCGGGCGCCGCGGGTGCGGGCCACTCGTCGTCGTCCGCGGGCTTTGCGCTGGGCAGCTCGGTCACGAGCGGTGCCTCGGCGACTGCGGTGGCGCTGCGCCGGGACCCCAGTGCGGACGCCCCGCTGGTGCGGGAGCTGGCGCTCGGCAGCGTCGCTGCCGGCGTGAGCATCCCCGACGGCACCACTGCCTCGGTGAGCTCTGCCGGAATCATGACGATGGCGCGCAGGCCGCCGTACACCGACTCGGTGACGTCCACGCGGAAGCCGTGGCGGCGCGCGTAGGTACCGACGACGGCCAGGCCGGTCTGCGGGATCTCGCCCAGCTCGGTGATGCTGATCTCGCGCTTGCCGGAGGCGATGTCGCGCGCCTGCTCGAGCTGCTTGAGGTCGAGGCCCACACCGCAGTCGTCGATCTCGACGACCGCGCCGCGCTGCACCTGGCGCAGCGAGACGAGCACCTGCGTGGTGGGTGGGGAGGACTGCGTGGCGTTGGACAGCAGCTCGGCCACGAGGTGGATGAGCGGCTCGACGATGCGCGCCGAGACGGCGACGCCGGGGTCACCCGACACCTCGACCCGGTGGAACGCCGTGATCCGGCTGGCGGCGCCCTTGACGACGTCGGGCAGCGGGAGCGGCTCGCTCCACTGCTGGCCCGGCCACTCGCCGCACAGCGCCGCGAGGCTCTGCGCCTGACGGGCCTGCTGAGCGGCGGCGTGGTCGACGCGCATCGACGTCTGCAGGATGTCCGGGTCGGTGGGGTGGCGCTGGACCATCCGCGCCGCCTCCTCCTGGATGCGGTGCGCGGCGGCCTGGACCTTGCGGCTCAGGGCGACCACGGCGACCTGGACGGCGTCGCGGCGAGCGACACGCTCCTCCTGCACCCGGGCGAGCATGGCGGCTGCCTCGTCCAGACGTGCCTGGGCACCCGCGTCACCCGGAAGGTGCGGGAGCGGCGGGGCGGGCTCGCTGTCGAGGAACGCGGGCAGCTGCTCGTTGGCCAGGGCGTCGAGCGCCCGGGACGCCGCATCCGCACGCTCCTCGGCCCGGCGGTGTGCCAGGACCAGGTCCTCGTGGGCGGCGAGGTCGTCACGTGAGGACCGCGCGGCGATCAGCGCGGCCGCCACCGCGAGCCCGACGGCGGCGATGCCGACGAGCCATGCGGGCCACGTGGACGAGGCCCCGGTGGCGGTGAACAGGACTGGTGCTACGAGTACATAGGCAAGCACGCCGGCGACACACACCCAAGGTGCGACCTGGCGCAGCCTGCTCGGCGGAGGAGAAGAAGACATCGAGCTCACCGAGCCGATCCCCCTAATAGTTGTCTCGTCAGAGTTTGGGAAGGCGGGACACGGCAAATACCGCGGCTTGCTCCACGAACTCGGCTGGAGGGGGCGAACAACCCCCTGGACTGCAGTTTCTACCACAGGGCGTCCCACGCGTGGAAGGGCACGACCGTGGTGCGACCAGCGAAAATATGTGCCACTGAGGAATATGACAGCCCCGCAGCGCAATAGCCGCACAATACTGTACAAACCGGGCACGACTCCCTCGGTCTGAGGCATACTGCCTTACGACGGCCGGAGCCGTGACCGGCCGCGTAGGGTGCTCTCCATGAGCGTCGAGCACACCCAGACCGCCCCCCGAGCCGCTCTCCCGGGCACGCCCCTCGACCCCGCCGCCCCGGACCCGTTCGCATGGCTCGAGGACGTCGACGGAGACACCGCCCTGAGCTGGGTCCGCGAGCGCAACGCGCACGGCGCCCAGGTCCTCGGCGGTCCCGCCTTCACCGAGACCGAGCGTGCCGTGCGCGAGGTCCTCGACTCGGACGACAAGATCCCGCACGTCTCGAAGGTCGGCGAGCACTACTACAACTTCTGGCAGGACGCCGAGCACGAGCGCGGCCTGTGGCGCCGCACGACGCTCGACTCCTACCGCACCGACGACCCCGAGTGGGTGACGGTCCTCGACCTCGACGCCCTCGCGGCCCAGGAGGGCGAGAGCTGGGTCTGGCACGGCGCGAGCGTCCTGCGCCCGACGGCGGAGCAGCTCGCGGCGGGCGAACCGCGCAGGCACGCGCTGGTCGACCTGTCGCCCGGCGGCTCCGACTCCGACGTGACGCGCGAGTTCGACCTCGTCACCAAGCAGTTCGTGCCCGAGAGCGACGGCGGCTTCGTGCGTGCCCAGGCCAAGGGCGGGCTGTCCTGGATCGACTCCGACACGGTCTACGTGTACACGGACTTCGGCGAGGGCACCATGACGCCGTCGGGCTACCCGCGGCAGGTGAAGCGGTGGCAGCGCGGCACTCCCCTGGCCGAGGCGACAGTCGTCTACGAGGGCACCGACCAGGACATGTACATCAGCGCGTCCCGCTCGCACACCCCGGGCTTCGAGCGGGACCTGGTGCACCGTGCCCTGCGGTTCTACGCCAACGAGACGTACCTGGCGACGAACGTGGGCACGCCGGAGCAGACCCTCGCCAAGATCGACGTGCCGGACTCGGCGAACGTCGGCCTGCACCGCGAGTGGATGCTGGTGCGGCTGCGCGACGACTGGACGCTCCGCCGCACGACCTACGGTGCGGGCTCGCTGCTCGCCGCCCGCTTCGACGACTTCATGGCCGGGTCGCACGACCTGACGGTCCTCTTCGAGCCGACGCCGACGACGTCGCTCGCCGGGATCACCTGGACGCGGAACCACCTGGTCGTCAACGTGCTCGACGACGTGAAGAACCTGCTCCACGTGCTGACGCCGCCCACGCTGGCCACCCCGGGCGGCGAGTGGGCGCGCTCCGAGCTCCCCGTGGGCGGCGAGCTGCTCACGGTCGGGGTCGGCGCGGTGGACGTCGTCGACTCGGACGACGTCTGGGTGGTCACCACCGGCTACCTGACGCCGTCGACCCTCGGCCGCACCACCGTCGCCGGACCCGGCGAGACGGCGGCGGCGCCCGAGGTGCTCAAGTCCGCGCCGTCCTACTTCGAGGCGGCCGGCATGGCGGTGCGCCAGCAGTTCACGGAGTCGGACGACGGCACGCGCGTGCCGTACTTCGTCGTCGGCCGGGCGGACCTCGTCTCGGGCGAGGCCGGGCCGGCGCCCACCCTGCTGTGGGGTTACGGCGGGTTCGAGCACGCGATCCTGCCCGGATACTCGGGCACCGTCGGCCGCGCGTGGCTGGAGCGGGGCGGGGTGTACGCCGTGGCGAACATCCGCGGCGGCGGCGAGTACGGACCGGCCTGGCATCAGGCCGCACTGAAGGAGAACCGGCACCGCGCGTACGAGGACTTCGCGGCAGTGGCGCGTGACCTCGTCACGCGCGGCATCACGGTCCCGGCACAGCTCGGGATGGAGGGCCGGTCGAACGGCGGGCTGCTCGCCGGCAACATGCTGACGCAGTACCCGGAGCTCTTCGGGGCGATCATCGTCGGCGTCCCGCTGCTGGACATGAAGCGGTACTCGCACCTGCTGGCGGGCGCGTCCTGGATGGCCGAGTACGGCGACCCGGACACCTCTGACTGGGAGTTCGTGCGGGGCTTCTCGCCGTACCACCTGTTCGACGCGGCGCGGGACTACCCGCCGGTCCTGTTCACGACGTCGACCAAGGACGACCGCGTGCACCCGGGCCACGCCCGCAAGATGGCGGCGCTCATGCTGGCCGCGGGCAAGGACGTGACGTACTACGAGAACATCGAGGGCGGCCACGGCGGGGCGGCCAACAACGCCCAGGCGGCATACATGGCGGCGACCCACTGGACGTTCCTCTGGACCCGCCTGACCAGCTGACCCCAAGGGAGCGGGTCCGCGGCACGGGCCCGCTCCCCTTCGAGGTCTAGGTTTCTCCCTCTTGAATCGGTTCAGAGCGGAGTAACTTAGACCTCAAAAGGGTGTCCGGGTCAGGCCTCGGCCTTCTCCGACAGGGTCTCCGCTACCCGGCCCAGGTTGGCCAGCTCCGCGCGGTGGGCGTCCGTCGAGCCGAGCGACCTCCGGTGCGCGGCCAGGAGCGTCACCTCGGCGAGCTGCGCGGAGGGCAGGCCGATCCGCCGCCACGGGACGGCGACCAGGTCGGCGAGCGTGCCGAGCGCCGGTCCAGCGCACTGCGAGACCTGCGCCGGAGGCAGCCCCGCCCAGAGCCCGGTCCCGCGCTCCATCGCGCGGGCCAGCAGCTCCCAGGCCCGCTCGTTCCAGCCGCCCGGCCCGACGTCGGCCAGGTCAAGGCCCAGCGCGTCCGCACCGGCGAGGACCACCGCCGGCACACCGACCCAGGTGCTGCCGAGGTGGACGACGGAGCGCGCCCCGGCGTCCCGCACGGCCGCGAGCACGGGCTCGAGGCCCTCGACGATCTCGGGCCCTGCCACCGCCCGCAGCCGCGAGAACCCGGAGAACGTCGGCAGCACGCCCGCGTGCACCTGGCCGAGCAGCGGCTCCGCGAGCTGCACGGTCACCTCCGCGCCGGGGACCTGGGCGACGATGTCGGCAACGAGCGTGCGCAGGCTCCCGGCGAGCACGAGGCCCAGGTCCGCGCGGGCCCCCTTGTCCGCCAGGACACGGTCCCCGCGGGCCGACCAGAGCTGAGCCGCCAGCGTCCACGGCCCCAGCATCTCCACGGTGATCGGACCCGTGTGGCCGTACGCCGCGATGGCGAGGGCCCCGAGGTCCTCGCGCCAGAACGTATCGGCCCGACGCGCGTCGATCCCCGGCCGGTCGGTGAGCTTCCAGCCGTGCGGGCCCAGCTCGACGGGCATCTCGGCGAGGCGCACCGCCGTCCGCCCGAGGGCGTCGGCGCCCGGGCCACGCTGCTCCAGCTGCGTCAGGAACGGCAGCGCGTCGACGCCGGTCGGTAGCTCGGCGAGCTCGCCCAGCGCCGTCTGCTGCGCCTCGAGCACATCGCGCTCGCCTCCGGGCCACGGCCCGTGTCCGGTCACAGCGGTCATCAGCTCTCCTTGTTCAGATGTGTGCGCTCGCGCGGCGCTGCCTAGCGCGGCGCGGGGGCCCGCCAGGCGCGGGAGACCGTCGCCTGGCCCAGCACTCGCGTGCCGCGATACACGACCACCGACTGGCCCGGCGCGACACCCCGCAGGGGCGCCCCGGTCAGCTCGATCTCCATGGCGAGGGCGGCCGGACGCGATCCGTCCGCCGACGCCGGTCGCTCGTCGTCCGGCACCTCGTCACCATAAGCGCCACCGGCAGAGGCGATTGACCGCACCCGCGCCGGGACGGGCGCGCCGTGCGCGCGGACCTGGACCTCGGCGGTGAACCAGCCGTCCGCGTCCGGGACGACGCCGGTGGGGGCCTCGACGGGCTCGACCAACGGGGCGGGTACCGGGGCCAGCACGCCCTCGAACCACAGCGCCTTCTCCCCCGCGATCCGGTCCACGCTCAGCAGCTCGGCAGGTCCCACCACCACGGTGTTCGTCGCGGGCTGCACGTCGACGACGTACCGCGCCTTGCCGTCGGCGGCGGGCCGTCCGAGCCCGAGCCCCTTGCGCTGCCCGACGGTGAACGAGTAGGCGCCGTCGTGCTCGCCCACGACCTCGCCGTCGGTGTCGACGACGGAGCCCGGGCGCGAGCCCAGGCGGGACTGCAGGAAGCCACGGGTGTCGCCGTCGGCAACGAAGCAGATGTCGTAGGAGTCCGGCTTGGCGGAGACCGACAGGCCGCGCTTCGCGGCCTCGGCCCGCACCTCGTCCTTGGACGCGAACCCGCCCAGCGGGAACATCGCGCGCGCCAGCCGCTCCGGACCGGCGACGGCCAGCACGTACGACTGGTCCTTGGCGTCGTTCGGCGAGCGGTGCAGCTCGCGCACGGTGCCCAGCCCGCCGTCGGGCAGCGTGACCTCGCGGGTCTCTATCCGGGCGTAGTGGCCGGTGGCGACGGCGTCGAACCCGAGGGCCGTCGCCTTGTCGAGCAGCGCCTCGAACTTGATGTGCTCGTTGCAGCGCACGCACGGGTTGGGGGTGCGGCCGGCCTCGTACTCCGACAGGAAGTCGGCCACGACGGTGTCCTCGAACCGCTCGGACAGGTCCCACACGTAGTACGGGATGCCGAGCATGTCGGCCGCGCGGCGGGCGTCGCCGGCGTCCTCGATGGAGCAGCACCCGCGCGACCCCGTACGGAACTGGTCCCGGTTCCGGGACAGCGCCATGTGCACGCCCACGACGTCGTGCCCCGCCTCGACCGCGAGCGCAGCGGCGACCGCGGAGTCCACGCCGCCCGACATGGCCGCGAGCACCCTCATCACATGCCTCCGATCGAACGTCCGGACACCAGGCCGGCGGCCTGTGCCCGGGCGACCACGTGGGGCAGCGCGGTGGCGAGCCGGTCGACGTCGGACTCGGTGGACGTGGCGCCGAGCGTGAACCGCAGGGCGCCGCGGGCCTCCGCCTCGGGGACGCCCATGGCGAGCAGCACGTGCGACGGCTGCGGCACCCCCGCCTGGCAGGCCGATCCGGTGGACGCCTGCACCCCCGCCGAGTCCAGCAGGTACAGCAGGGAGTCGCCCTCGGCGCCGGGGAAGGTGAAGTGCGCGTTGCCGGGCAGCCGGTCGCCCGACGTCGGCTCGGGGCCGCGCAGCACCGCGGAGGGTGCCGCGACGCGGACGCGGGCGACGAGGTCGTCGCGCAGGGCGGACAGTCGGGCGGCACGCTCCGGCAGGCACTCGACGGCATGGCGTGCGGCGACGCCGAAGGCCGCTATCGAAGCGGTGTCGAGCGTCCCGGAGCGCACGCCGCGCTCCTGGCCACCGCCGTGCAGCACCGCGTCGAGGGCCAGGTCGCGCTTCGCGAGCAGCGCGCCGACGCCCACGGGGCCGCCCAGCTTGTGACCGCTGACGGTCATGGCGTCCACGCCGGAGTCGGTGAAGGACACCTCCGCCTGGCCCACCGCCTGTACGGCGTCGGTGTGCACGGGGATGCCGTACGGGCGCGCGGCGCGCACGACGTCGCGGATCGGCTGCAGCGTACCCACCTCGTTGTTCGCCCACATGACGCTGATCAGTGCCGTCTCGTCGGCGTGGGCGGCGAGCTCGGCGCGCAGGGCGTCGAGGTCGAGCCGGCCCTCGCCGTCGACGGGCAGGAGCACTATCTCGGCGCCCGCGTGGCCGGCCAGCCAGAACGCCGGATCGAGCACGGCGTGGTGCTCGACGGCGGAGACGAGGATGCGGCAGCGGCGCGTGTCCTGCGCGCGGCGTCCCCAGAAGATGCCCTTGATCGCCAGGTTGTCCGCCTCGGTGCCGCCCGACGTGAAGATGACCTCGCTCGGCCGTGCGCCCAGGGACTTCGCGAGCGTCTCGCGCGCCTCCTCGACGGCGCGCCGTGCCGTGCGCCCCGCGGAGTGCAGCGACGACGCGTTGCCGGTGCGCTGCGCCTCGGCCACGAACGCCGCGAGCGCCGCGGCCGACATGGGCGTGGTCGCGGCGTGGTCGAGGTATGCGCCGTCCGGCTCACGGGGCGGTTCGCCGTGCGCACCGCTTGCCGTGAGCGGCTTGCGTGCGGGATCGGGAGGCGGAGTGGTCACGGTCATCAAGTCTACGAACGCTGCGAGGCCCCGATCGCATCCCGAGGTGTGACGCTGTGCCGAGGTAGAACCGCAGCGAAGCAGAACCCTGGCTCACGCTCTGGTTCTGCTTCGCTGCGGTTCTACCTCACCCTGGTTCTACCTCGGCGGGTCGCCGTGCAGGTCAGCGCTTGCGGTAGACCTGCACCACGGTCGGGCGCGGGCCCCGGAAGTCGCCGGCCTCGACCGGTGCGCCCTCTGCGATGTAGTCGGGGAAGAACGACTGCGGCGCGGCGAACGTCCCGTCCTCGCCCGGGTGCTGCACGTTGACGTAGACCATGCCGTCGCGGGAGTCGACGAGCGGTCCGCAGGTCTCGGCACCCGCGGGCACCGAGAGGAACTGCTGCACGTGCCCGCGCTCGCGGCCCGAGACCGGCACCTTGAACAGGCCGTCGCACTTGGCGATGGCGTTGGAGCTCGGCGCGCCGTCGGTCGAGATCCAGAGGTTGCCCTCTGCGTCGAACGCGAGGTTGTCCGGGCAGGAGATCGGCGAGACGCGGTCCTTCGGGTAGCCCGAGAAGTACGTGCCCTCGACGGCGGGGTCGCCCGCGACGAGCAGCAGGTTCCACGTGAAGCGGGTGGAGGTCTGGTCGCCCGAGGGGATGATCTCGACCACGTGGCCGTCGCGGTTGCCGTTGTTGGTGACGCCGTTCACGACCTTGTGGGTGCGCGGGTTTGCCTCCGTGGCGCCCTCTACCGTGTTGGTCGGGGTACGGCCGGAGTTGTTCGTGCACGCCACGTAGATGCGGCCCGTGACCGGGCTGATCTCGACGTCCTCCGGGCGGTCCATCTTGGTGGCGCCGACCTTGTCGGCGGCCATGCGCGTGTAGATCAGCACCTCCTCGACGGACATGCCGGGCACCTTGCTCCGGCCGTTCTGCACGAGGGGCAGCCACTCGCCGGTGCCGTCGAAGGCGCCGTCGGACGGGACCGCGCCCGAGCCGTCGATCTCGGCGGCCGGCGAGTCACCGGTGAACTTGGCGACGAACAGGTCGCCCTCCGAGAGCAGCGTCTTGTTGTGCTTGCGGGCCCAGCGGGAGTCGCCCTTGGCCACGCGGTCCTTGGAGACGAACTTGTAGACGTAGTCGAACGCCTGGTCGTCGCCCATGTACGCGACGGCGTGGCCGCGGTAGGACAGGGTGACGTTGGCGCCCTCGTGCTTGAACCGGCCCATGGCGGTGTGCTTCACGGGCGCAGCGGACGGGTCGTGCGGGTCGAGCTCGACGATCCAGCCGAAACGGTTGGCCTCGTTCTCGAACCCGGCGCCGCCACCGAAGCGCGGGTCGTCGGCCTCCCAGCCGTAGCTGGTGGTCGAGCCGATGCCGTAGCGGGCGTCGGCGGCCGGGTTGACTCCGGCGGCCTTGAAGTAGCCGTTGAAGTTCTCCTCGCCCGACAGGACGGTGCCCCACGGCGTGGTGCCGCCGGCGCAGTTGTTCATCGTGCCGAACACGCGCGTGCCCGTCGGGTCCGCGGACGTCTTGAGCAGGGCGGAGCCGGCGGCCGGCCCGTCGACGACGAACTCCGTGTCCAGGTGGATGCGGCGGTTGAACGGGCTGATCCGCTGGTAGGTCCAGGGCTTGCCCGGGGCCTTGCGGCGGACCTCGACGACGGCCATGCCGTGCGCGGCGCGCTCGATGGCGCGGGCGTAGGCGTTCTTCGTCGTGGTGACGTTGCCTGCGGCGTCCTTCTCCCAGTACTTCTCGGTCGGCGGGAACATGATCGCCGCGTTGGTGTACTCCTGGTTCGACACGAGCAGGCCGCGGGTGCCGCGGCGCTCGTCGCCGACGTCGAACGGCAGGATGTCGAGGTAGTCGCAGTTGTAGCCGAACTGCTTGGCCTGCTGCTCCGGCGACTGGTTGTTCGGGTCGAACGTGCGCCCGCCCGGGAGGATCGGGTCACCCCAGCGGATGATCGGGTCCCAGGTGTAGCCCTCGGGGACGACCAGCGCGTCGACGTCGACGGGCTGCGGGTCGATCGCTCCGAAGGCCAGGCCGCGGCCACCGTGGCCGGGGAAACGCCCCTCGGGCAGGGTCGCGGCTGCCGCGGACGGCGCGCCGACGCCCTGCGCACCGATCACCACGGCACCCGCGGCGACCGCCAGCGTGCCGAGCATCGCGCGGCGCGACAGCACCGAGCTCACGACGTCCTTGAAGTATTCGTTGGCGCTCTCGTTGGGAGCGGGGTGAAGGCACGCGTCGTTGCACTTGAGACGGCACGTGACAGGGCTGCGCTTGCCGCGCGCGTGCGTCTGCACCGTCAGCAGTGTGCGGTGTTCAGGAGCGATCGTCATCGGAGGTTCTCCGGTCAGAGCTGGGGGGTAGGTCGTCGTCAACCTAGGAGCAGGCGGTGTCTCGCCCACCAAAGGTCCGGTACGTCCAGATGAACGGGACGTGTCCAGAAGGTGGGTCGAGTCCGCTTCACCCCAGAATGGCGCGGCTCGTGACGTCGCGCCACCCCTCGGCGCGCAGCAGCTGCACCGCTCCGCGCGACCGCAGACCGCGCTCGCACACCACGACCACCGGCCCGTCGAGGGGATGGTCGAGCAGCTCCGGCGGCAGCTTGCCGGCCGCCAGGTCCTCCAGCCGGGCGAACACCGCACCGGGCACGGCACCCGGGTGCAGCCCGACGTCGAGCAGCAGCACCCCGGGCAGCTCCGCCCGGGCGGACAGCGGTCCGGCGGGCTCCGGCGCCCCGGCGGCCGACGTCGGCTCCGCTGGCGACATCGGCTCCGCGGGCGCGACGCCGCCCGGGTCCGACGGTGGCGCGGCCAGCTCGATCGTGTCCCACGCCGAGGTGCGCGCGTCGTAGGCCAGCAGCCGGCCCAGCGCCGGATCTCCGGTACCGGTCAGGACCTTGACGGCCTCGACCGCCATCGTCGAGCCCACGACGCCGCACGCCGGGCTCAGCACGCCCACCGTCGCGCACGACTCCCCCTCGGGCGGCTGCGGGCCGAACACGTCGGGGTAGGTGATCGCCCGCCCCTCGGGGGCCGCCGACCAGAAGACGCTCACCTGCCCGTCCCAGCCCAGCACGGTGCCCCAGACGACGGGCAGGCCGAGCGCGGCCGCCGCCTCGGACACGGCGTAACGCGTCTGATAAGTGTCCGAACCGTCGACGACCAGGTGGTATCCGCCGAGGATCGCCGCGGCGTTGTCGCGGGTCAGCCGCTCACCGTGCGCTATGACCTCGACCTCGGGAGCCAGCCCACGCAGCGCGTCGGTGGCCGACGCCGTCTTGGCGCGCCCGACGTCAGCCACCGAGTGCAGGACCTGCCGCTGCAGGTTGGAGGCCTCGACGACGTCGTCGTCGATGATGCCGAGGGTGCCGACGCCGGCCGCGGCGAGGTACTGCAGCACCGGGGACCCGAGCCCGCCCGCACCCACCACCACGACCCGCGAGGCGGCGAGGCGTTCCTGCGCGGCCAGACCGAACCCGTCGAGCAGGAGGTGCCGCGCAACCCGGCGCCGCTCCGCGGGTGCGAGCGATCCCCGGCCGGACTCGAGCTGCTCCATCCTGTCATTCCACCATGTCCGGCCAGCTGTCAGCCGTGCCGCCATCACGTGGACGAGAGCACGAGGAGCAGATAGAGTTGGAGCATCATGATCAGCCCGTCGCCGAAAGGCGGCGGGCTGATTTTCTTTTCACTGGGGGAACATGGGCGAGTACACGAAGAAGTGGCTCTCGCTCGATCAGCAGGTCGAGAAGCTCGATGGCCGCGGAGTCGACGTCAGCCCGCGGGAAAGTACGACCGTGTTGCTGGCCGCCGTCGGCTACTAGGAGATCGCGAGAGCATTCGGCGTACCGACAAAGAGGCTGATGGCGAGCTGGCTCGCAAGCGTCAACTACGTGCGCAACGTCGCCGCTCACCACGCGCGGCTCTTCAACCGGAAACTCCAGAACGCACCGAGCAGACCGAGGGCGGGACTCGTACCGGTGCTCGACCACTTGCGTGACGAAATCACTCCCAAGGGAGTCTTCGGCGTCTACAACGCGCTGGCCGTGATCGCCTACCTCTTGAGATCGATCGACGACGACACCGAGTGGCGCCGCCATCTCGTCGCCCTGCTCGACACGTTTCCGTCGTCGCCAGACCTGACCATCGCGGCACTCGGAGTTCCGGACGAGTGGGCATCGCTCGAGCTGTGGCGGCTGCCGATGTCCGATGCCGCCCGTGCCGACTTCTGACGGCGCGGCGGCCTGCCGCTCGTGTCGGTCTTCACCTCGCGCGACAGCAGCGTCACCGGGGACGGCACCACCTCGACCGCGTCGTCGGCGGTGCCGGCTACACGCATGAGGTCGCGGTACGACGTCGGGCGGGGCGGATCCCGCCTGCTACGTGACCAGACCTAGCTGTCCGCCCGCTCCCGACCGCCCGTCTCCAACAACGATCGAGGTTGGGCGGACGGTTGCCCGCCTGCAACGATGAGCCACATGGTGCAGTCACGACGAGCAGAACCACAGCGGGCGCCGGGCGACCCGGCGCCCCGTCCGGTCGTCCGGCCCTTGATCCGGCCGACGGCCAGGCGCAGCCACGTCCCGCCGCTGGGCGTCTACGTCACGCCCGACGGCGGGATCGATGCGGCTGTCCTCGCGTCCCACGCCACCGCCGTCGACCTGTGCCTCATCGACGTGACCGACCCGGACCTGGACGAGCACGACCCCGAGCGGTACACCGAGCGCCGGGTCGAGATGGTGGGCCCGGTGTACGGCGTCTGGCACACGCACGTACCCGACATCGCTCCTGGCCAGCGCTACGGCTTCCGCGTGTACGGGCCGTGGGAACCCGAGGCGGGGATGCGGCACAACCCGGCCAAGCTGCTCATCGACCCGTACGCCCGCGGCTTCGCCGGCCGCCTGCGCTACGGTCCCGAGGTGGTGGGCTCCGTGTCCACGGAGCGCGAGCCGGGCTGGTGGCTCGGCGACCGCTATGGCGCGGCGGACGGACGGGACTCGCTGGCGTACGTGCCGCACTCCGTCGTCGTCGCACCGCTGCCGCCGCCGGCTCCCCTGTCGCGGCCGCGCGTGCCCTGGGCCGACACGGTGATCTACGAGGCGCACGTGCGTGGCCTGACGATGCTCCGCGAGGACATCCCGGCGGAGCTGCGCGGCACCTACGCGGGGGCGGCGCACCCGGCCGTCGTCGAGCACCTGCTGAGTCTCGGCGTGACCACGCTCGAGCTGCTGCCCATCCACAAGAGCGCCGCGGAGTCGCGTCTGGCGGCCCAGGACCAGCAGAACTACTGGGGCTACAACACCCTCGGCTTCTTCGCGCCCAACGCCGCCTACGCCACGCAGGCGGCGCAGGACCAGGGCGCTGAGGCAGTGCTCGACGAGGTGCGCGGCATGGTGCACCTGCTGCACGAGGCGGGGATCGAGGTGCTGCTCGACGTCGTCTACAACCACACGTGCGAGGGCGGCGACGACGACCTGCACGTGGCCTGGCGCGGCCTCGACAACCCCCTCTACTACCTGCACGACGGCGCCTCGCCCGCCGCTCTCGCGGACGTCACGGGCACCGGCAACTCGCTGGACTTCCGGCGTCCGCGCGTGATCCAGATGGCCCTCGACTCGCTGCGCTACTGGGCCGAGACCGTCGGCGTGGACGGGTACCGGTTCGACCTGGCGGTGACGCTCGGCCGGGGAACCGTGGGTTTCGACCCGGACCACCCGTTCCTGGTCGCCCTGCAGACCGACCCCGTGCTGTCCGGCCTCAAGCTCGTCGCGGAGCCCTGGGACATCGGCCCGGGCGGCTGGCAGACCGGCTCGTTCCCGCCGCCCATGGCGGAGTGGAACGACCGGTTCCGCGACGCCGCGCGCGGCTTCTGGCTGGACGCGCCCAAGCAGGGCGTGCGGGGGCAGGAGATGCTCGGCCTGCGCGACCTGGCGACGCGGCTGGCCGGGAGCGCCGACCTGTTCGGGCCGAGCGACCCGCCTCTGGTCCGCGGACCCGTTGCGTCCGTGAACTACGTGACGGCGCACGACGGCTTCACGCTCGCCGACCTGGTGGCCTACAACTACAAGCACAACGAGGACAACCGCGAGGACAACCGCGACGGCACGGACAACAACCTGTCGTGGAACCACGGGATCGAGGGGCACACGTCCACCGGCGACGACGCCACCACCGAACCGTGGCAGGCCATCGTGCCGCCGCGCCGCAGGTCGCAGCGGAACCTGCTGGGCACGCTGCTGCTCTCCGCCGGCACCCCCATGCTCACGGCCGGTGACGAGTTCGGCCGCAGCCAGGGCGGCAACAACAACGCGTACGTGCAGGACAACGAGGTCTCGTGGCTCCGCTGGGCGATGGACTCCGCTGCGACGGACCTGCTCGAGACCACCCGGTACCTGCTGCGGCTGCGGCGGGAACACCCTGCGCTGCGCGCCGACTCGTTCTTCCTGGGCTCGCCGCGGCCGAACGAGTCCGACCCGGACCTGCTCTGGTTCGCCGAGGCCGGGACGCCGATGGAGCCCGCGACCTGGAACGAGCCGGGCCGGCGCGTGCTGCAGATGCTGCGTCCCGGACCGGCGGCCGGCGACGCCGACGTGCTCCTGGTCATCAACGGCAACCTGGACGACGCCCACGTGACGCTGCCCCCGCGGGCCGACACGAACAGCGCGCCCTGGCAGCTCGTCTGGGACTCCTCGTGGGACTTCCCCTTCGTCCCCGAGGACGAGGCGGGCCCGCGGACGTCGGTGACGCTGGACGCGCTCAGCCTCCAGGTGCTGCTCTCGCAGGGCCGCTAAGGTTCAGCTCATGACTGACTCCGTCCACAACAACGATGTTGCCGCCACGGTCGAGACCGACGTCATAGTCATCGGCGCCGGGCTGTCCGGGCTGGTCACAGCGACCGAGCTGACGGCGGCGGGCAAGCGGGTGGTCCTGCTCGACCAGGAGCCCGCCGCGTCGCTGGGCGGCCAGGCGTGGTGGTCGTTCGGCGGGCTGTTCCTCGTGGACTCCCCCGAGCAGCGCCGCCTCAAGGTGAAGGACTCGTTCGACCTCGCCTTCGCCGACTGGCTCGGCTCCGCCCAGTTCGCGCCGGGCGCCGAGCGCGGCGAGGGTCCCGACCGCTTCGGCTACAAGTGGGGCAAGGGGTTCGTCGAGTTCGCCGCCGGTGACATGCGGTCGTGGCTGCACGCCAAGGGCGTGCGCTGGTTCCCGGCGGTGCAGTGGGCGGAGCGGGGCGGATACCCGGCGGGCGGCCACGGCAACTCGGTGCCGCGCTTCCACGTCACGTGGGGCACGGGCCCCGCGGTCGTCGCGCCGTTCGTCGTCGCCGCGCGCGAGGCGAACCGGGCCGGGCTGCTGGACCTGCGCTTCCGGCACCGGGTCACGTCGCTGGTCACCACCGACGGCCGGGTCACGGGGGTACGCGCCGAGATCCTTGCCGACGACGGCGCGGGCCGCGGCGAGCCCTCCAACCGCACGGTGACCGGCGAGGTGGAGCTGTCCGCGCGGGCCGTGGTCGTCGCGAGCGGCGGTATCGGTGCGAACCATGATCTGGCGCGCGCCCACTGGTCGGCGGACGCCGGCCGCCTCCCCACCCGGATGCTTTCGGGTGTGCCGGACTCCACCGACGGGCTCATGCTCGGCGTCGCCGGAGCGTCGGGCGCCGCGCTGGTGCACGAGGACCGGATGTGGCACTACCCCGAGGGCATCGCGAACCACTCACCGGTCTGGTCGAAGCACGGCATCCGGATCCTGGCCGGCCCGTCCCCGCTGTGGCTCGACGCCGACGGCGGCCGCCTGCCCAGCCCGCTGTTCCCCGGCTTCGACGCGCTGGGCGCGCTGCAGCACGTGACCACCCGCGGGGACGACCACTCCTGGTTCGTGCTGAACAAGACGATCATGGAGAAGGAGTTCGCGCTGTCGGGCTCCGAGCAGAACCCTGACCTGACCGGCAAGTCGGTACCGCTGCTGCTGGAGCGCGTCCGCGGGAAGTCGGTGCCGGTGCGGACGTTCGCGGAGCAGTCGGAGGAGTTCCTCTGGGCGAGCACGCCCGCTGAGCTCGCCGCGAAGATGAACGCCCTCACCGAGGCCACCGAAGGCTCGGCCGGGCACATCGACGCCGAAGCACTGGCCGCCCTCATCACCGCCCGGGACGCGCAGGTGGCCTCTGGCCTCGGCAAGGACCCGCAGGTCGTGGCGACATCGGCAGCGCGGCACTTCATCGTGGACAAGGCCATCCGGGTGTCCCCGCCGCGGGCCCTCACCGACCCCCAGGACGGGCCGCTGCTCGCCGTCCGCCTGACGGTGCTGACCCGCAAGACGCTCGGCGGCATCTGGTGCGACGAGACCGGCCGCGCCCTGACCTCGTCCGGGGATGTGCTGGAGGGCCTGTGGGCGGTCGGCGAGGCCGCGGGCTTCGGCGGCGGTGGCTCGCACGGGCACCGCGCGCTGGAGGGCACGTTCCTGGGCGGCTGCCTCTTCACGGGCCGGACGACGGGCCGGGCCCTGGCAGCGGCGCTGTAAGCCGTCGGAGCACGACGAAGGCGGCTGGGCTGTGTACGAACACTGCCTGCCGCCTTCGCCTAGATCATATCTGCTGTCTCAACGCGTCGCCCGGAGCTCCGCACCTCGGTCATCGAGCCGGATGACCACGGCGCCCTGAGCACACCGGCTCACCAGCTCCGCGGGCCAGTCGCCCGTCAGCGGCACCACCTCGGTGTCCGGGCCGACGCCGGCCCGGGGGACCCCGTCACCCGGACGCAGGCCGGTCACACGCGGCCCGCCCGGGCGGCCGATCAGCTCGCGTACGGGGTCCGGGCGGTCGAAGAACCAGTGCGTCGGCGCGTTGGACTCGAGCTCGTCCGCGAGCCGTTCGAGGTCCCGGGCCGCGAGCCGCAGCGCCGGGGCCACCCAGGCGGCGTTCTCGGTGACCATCGCCTCGGTGCGGCGCGGATCGGTGAGCCCGACCCGGGTCCCGTCCCGGAACGAGCCGGCCGCGAGTCCCAGGGCCAGGTCCCGCACCGGGGCGCCGGACACCGCCCCGAGCAGCTGGTTGGCCAGCACGTGCGGAACGTGCGACACGAGGGCGGCCGCCTCGTCGTGCAGGTCGTCGGTGAGCACGGCGGCGGTCCCGCCGAGCGGGCCGGTCACCAGCCGCAGCACCCGTTCCAGCCGGACGGCGTCGGTCCCCGCCACACCGGCCACGCCAACCCCAGTCGCCGCACAGGTCACCGCCCACGGGATGCCCTGCATCAGCTCCGCCGAGGAGGCATCGAACCCGCTCCGTTCCGTCCCCGACATCGGGTGCGCCCCGACGTACCGGCCGGCCAGACCGGCGTCCGCCACCGCCTCCCGCACCGGCGCCTTCACCGAGCCGACGTCGGTCACGGTCGGGTCCCAGCCCGGCTCGCCCGCCAGCGCCTCGGCGAGCTCCCCCGCGACCGCGCGCATGGCGCGCAGCGGCGCGGCGAGCACCACTATCTCCGGGCGGTGCAGCGCGAGCCCCGCGACGTCGTCCACCACCGAGAGGCCCGCCGCACGGGCCTCCTCGTTCGACGCCGGGTCGGTCGCGACGACCGGCACACCCGCCGCCTGCAGCGCCTTGGCCAGGGAGCCGCCGATCAGGCCCAGGCCGACGATCCCCACCGGGCCGTTGCCGCTCACCACAGCAGCCCACGTTCACGTGCCTGGTCGGAGTCCTTTGCCGAGATCGAGCCGACCGGGACATGGTCGGGGTCGAGCACGCCGTCGAGCGCCCGGAAGCCGGCGCCCGCCGGGAACAGGCCGAGCGTCTTGAGGGAGTCGCCTGCGGCGAGCAGGTCGCTCACCACCTCGCGGGCGCCCTGGTCCCACGGCGCCTCGTCGAACGTCACGACGAAGACGTACTTGCTCTCCTGCGCCTTGAGCGGCCGCGTGATCAGGCTCGACATGTTCACGCCCCGGTCCCCGAACGCGGCGGTGATCCGCGCGAGCACGCCCGGGCCGGTCACCGCCGGGGTGATGGCCAGCATCGTCTTCCAGGCCGTCGCCCCCGCGGCGCGAGATCGCGCCAGGTGCGCGTCGGCCGCGCTCCGCCGGGTCAGGACGAGGAAGCGGGTGCGGCCGCCGCGGAAGTCCTCGACCGCCTTCGCGTACGTCTCCAGCCCGTAGAGCTCGCCGCAGATCGTGGGCCCGAGCGCGATGGTGCCCGGTCCGGCGTCGCGGCACGCCGCCGCGTTGGACGACGCCGGAGCGGTCGCCAGGCCGGTGGTCGTGACGAAGCCGGCGCACTGCGCCAGGCCGTGCGGGTGCGCGGAGACCTCGGTCAGCTCGCCGTGACCAGGGCGCACGAACGCGTCGAACGACACGTCGAGCGCCACCTCGTCCACCGCCACGACGTCCGGGCTGGACAGCAGCGCGTCCAGCGAGGGCACCACGTAGCCCTCGACCGACGACTCGATGGCGACGACGCCGACGTCGGCCGTCCCGTCGGCCACGGCGTCGTGCACGTTCTTGACGGTGGCCAGCGGGTCGACGGTCACGTCGCCCGTGAAGCCACCTGCCGCGGCGTGCAGGCGCGCCCACTCCAGCGCCGCCTGGTGCGTGAACGTACCCTCCGGGCCCAGGTAAGCGGCCCGGGTGCCGCGCTCTGTGCCCGCCTCCGTGATGCCCGCCACCGTCATGCCCATCGGGGCGTCAGCGCGTCCGGCCCGGGCACGAACGACTCGCCGGGCAGGACGGCAAGGGTGCGGTGTGCCACGCCCCGCTCGGTGAGCGCGGCGACCAGGTCGTTCAGCACGTCCGACGTCGGGCAGGAGAAGGACGTGAAGAACACGTGCGGCCCGGCCGATGACGGCTGGCTGCGCAGGTGGTCAAGGTCGAGGCCGGCGTCGGCGACGAGCGCGAGCGTCGGCTGCAGGGAACCGAGGTGGTCGTCCGCCGGCCCGAACGCGAGCCATACCTGCGCGGGCTCGGCGAAGGGCGGCCAGTCGCCGCGGGACTCCAGGAGCCCGTACCAGACGGGTCCGCCCTCGGCGAGCGCGGCACTGTCGGGCAGCTCGGCGAAACCCGCCGGGACCCGGGACCGCTCGATCACCAGCGACCCGCCCTCACCCGCGAGGGCTATCCGCTCCTCGACCGTCGTGCGCGTCGGCACGAGGCGCGGGCTGGCGCCGAGGCTCCGCAGGACGCTCGCGCAGTCCCGCATCCCTGCCTCGTCGACCACCACCTGGCCCACGGTCGAGCCCGCACCGACCCACACCCACTGGCCGGGCACGGCTACCGCACCCGTCACGATGAGCGACGACGCACCCTCAAGGAGGGCACGCTCGAGGCCTGGCGCGGGGTGCTCCGGGTGTCCCAGGTGCACCACCGCCGCCAGTGCCTCGATGCCGGCCACCGTGGCGAGCGTGTCCGCCGTGGTGCCGAGGTCCAGCAGTTCGACCGGGTCGTTCCAGCCCGCCATCTGCGCGGCAAGCACCGCGTGCGCGGGAGACTCCCGCTCGCTACGTCCAAGCATGTGCGAAACCTACCGCCGGTGAGCCGTCCGAGCCTCACCGGAAAGCACTGGCGGCTAGTCACAGGTGCTAGTCACAGACCACCGGGTTGTCCGGGTTGTACGTGTGGTTGAAGGAGTTCTCCTTGGCCAGCTTGTCGCCCAGGTAGACCTTGCGGCTGATGCCGATCGAGAAGCCGGCCTCGCCGCCCGGGTACGGCTTGCAGTCCGCCGACGAGTCGTGGATCACCGACGTCGGCACGATGTTCGTCTTGCCGGTGCTGCCCGGCTCGACCCGGTAGTGCTTCGTGCTCCAGATCTTCACCCAGAGCCGACCGTCCGCCACATAGGACTGGAGCACCGCGCCGTAGGGCGTGTCGTTGGTGAACTTCATGTCCTTGGCGCCCACGTAGATCGTGGCCTCGCGACCCGGTGGGTAGCGCGGGAACCAGAAGGAGTGCGCGTGATGCTCCACGTCCTCGTAGCCGGCGAAGAACCCTGCGTTGAAGGTCGTCGTCGCCATCTGCGAGAGCCCGCCGCCCACTGCCTCGACGTGCTCGCCGTTCTCGATGACGCCCGCGTCGAAGTAGCCGTTCTCCAGCGTGATCGGCGCCAGGGCGTCGAGCAGGGAGAACGTCTCCCCCGGCTTCACGAGGTTGCCGGTGATCATCTCGGCGCCGCGCACCAGGTTCTGCGTGCGTACGGCTTCGTTCGTCAGCGGCGTGTCGAACTGCGCGACCACTTCCTTGACCCCGAGGGCGTTCAGGGAGTCGACGGTCTCCTTCGGGTCCTGCTCGACCAGCTCGACGGACGTCTCGCGGTCGTCGCTCGTCGCGGCGACCCGAACGGCCTTGCCCGCGTGGGCGGGATCGAGGGTGGTACCCGTCTTTCCCCCGACGACCGTCGGCCTGCCGCCGGCGAACTCGAAGTGGGCGTCGGACGGGACCTCCAGCAGGTCGTCGGTACCGTCAACGACTGCGGCGACGGTCGCCTCCTGGTCGATGATGGTGACGAGCTTGCCGTCGCGCTGCTCGAACCGGAACAGCCCCGCCAGCACGCCTGGCGCCAGGACCGGCGACTGCCCGCCGACGGACACCGTGACCGGCGCGGAGACGACCTTCTGCGCGATGGTGAGGCTCTCGTCGGTCTCCTGCTGCGTGATCGTCGGCTCGACCGGTTCGACCGGCAGGTCGTACGGGCCCTGCTGGAGGATCCATCGCTCCTGGATGATGCGCGAGGTCTCGCTCGCGACGATCCGCGAGCCCTCCTTCGGGTCCGTCTTGACCGCCTGTCCGTCGACGAACGAGACGGTGCCGTCCACGGGCTCGACGGCGAGCGACTCCTCGAGACCGGCCACCGCGGCGTCGAACTTCTTCTGGTCGATGGCCAGGACGAGCACCTCGGCCGGGCCGCCGAACATGTGCTCCCACATCCGCACCGGGCTCAGCGAGAACTCGGTGAGCTCCGCCGCCGTCGCCTCCGCGTCGATGGCGAGACCGCTCGGCTCCGGGGAGAGCTGGGCCTTGCCATCGCCCGCGGTGAGCTCGATCGGCTCCTTGGCCCGCGGCGCGAGCTGCTCGGTGATCGCGGCGGCGGCCTGGGTCTGCGTCATACCGCCGACGTCGACACCGGCCACCGTGGTCTCGCGCGGCGCCTTGTCGCTCAGACCCCACGCCACGAAGGCGTAGACCGCGAACAGCAGGACGACGACCAGCACGGAGATCAGCGCGATCTTCGGGCCGCGGCTCGGGGCGCCGTCTCCGGCGAGCCCGAAGAACTCACCCTGACCGGACGCGCCCGGACCGTTGGGCCCGACGGGGCCGAACGGTCCGCCGGGGCCACCCGGTCCGGCGGGGCCTTGCGGCCCACCTGGCTCCTGTGCGGAGGCTTCCGATGATGCCGCGTCCGGACGCACCGGCGCCCAACGGGTACCGGCCAGCGGACGGGACACCCGCTGGATCGCGCCGGTCAGCGGCTTCAGGAAGGAGTTCTGGTCGGATGCCGCCGGCGGAACCGCACCAGGAGGCGGTGCGACCGTCCCCGGCTGCGGGTTGGGCGCACGCGGCGGGAGCGACGGCGGAGCCGCGGGCATGGCCGGAGCGGCGGGCGTGGCCGGAGCGGCGGGCGCGGGTGTCGCCGGGGCGGGTGCGGGCACGGTCGGAGCGGCGGCACTCGCCGCTGCGCCGGCAGCGGCTCCGGCGGCGGCGGCTCCCGCGGCGGCAGCAGCGCCTGCTGCTGCTCCGGCGGACGCCGCGCCGGGCGTCGTGGCGCGCGGAGCTGGATCGGCGGGCGCTGCCTTGTCGGGCGCACCAGTCTTGGGCGCCGCCGTCTTAGGTGCCGCCGTCTTGGGCGCCACCTCGTCAGCCGTCGCCGGGTCAGATGTAGCGCCCCGGTCGGCCGAGCGTGGCGCGCCGGCCGGCGCGTCCGCCCTGGGGGCGGCCACCGGGGCAGGGACGGCAGGGGCAGGGGCCGCAGGTGTTGCGGCAGCCGCGCCGGCGGGAGCCTGCCTGGCCGCCGCGGCGCCGGCCGCGGCCGCCGTCGCTCCTGCTGCGCCTGCTGCGGCGCCGAATGCCGCGGCCGCGGGCCGCGGGGCGTCGGCGGCCGGTGCAGCAGGGACCGGTCCGGCGGCGGTTCCGGTCTTCGTCTCGTCGGAGGTCCTGCCCCCGTCTGTCTCGCCGGGAGCCTGGCCCACGGGCGCGGCGGGTTCGGCCGGCTTGGCAGGGGTCTGCGGCGGGGTGGCCGCGCCGTCGGCGCTGTTCGCCCCGGGCGCCGTCTTGGGCGGACGGTCGAACGCGAAGACCCGTGGCGTGTAGCCGCTCCGCGGCGTGGCAGCAGCCTTCGTCGGCGGCGTCTCCAGCTTCTCCACGACCGTCTGCAGCACCGCTACCGGCACGGAGTCGACGACGGCCGGCGTGACCGGTGCGCTCTCGGTCGAGGACGTGTTCGAAGCGGGTCCGCTCACCGGCTCGGGCTTGCTCGGAGCGTCGGGCTTGCTCGAAGCCTTGGGCTCGATCGGTGCCGCAGCGGCGGGCTCGGTCGGGGCCTTGGACTCGCTCGGAGCTGCGGGCTCGCTCGGCACAGCGGCCTCAGGCTTGCTCGGAACCTTTGGCTCGCTCGGAGCTGCGGGCTCGCTCGGACCCGCCACCTCAGGCTTGCTCGGAGCCGCCGGCTCGCTCGGCACAGCGACCTCGGGCTTGCTCGGAACCTCGGGCTTGCTCGGAGCCGCCGGCTCGCTCGGGCCCGCCACCTCAGGCTTGCTCGGAGCCGCCGGCTTGCTCGGAACCTCGGGCTTGCTCGGAGCGTCAGGCACGCTCGGAGCCGCGCCCGCAGGCTCGCTCTCCGGTCCGGACGCTGGCTCACCAGGGATCTCCGCCGCGTCCGAGGACACGGGCGGGACCGGCACCTCGGACGTGCCAGCAACCTCAGGCCCGCTCGGCGTCACAGGCGGGGCGGACAGCTCGGGTTCGCTCGGTGTGCCGGCCGGCACCTCGGCGTCCGCTCCGAGGGCCCTGGGGGCGCTCTCGGGTGCCGCAGGCGATGCTGCGGGCGGCACGACGGGCGTGCGCGGGGCCTCGGGGGCCTCGGACTGCTCCGGACGGGTCACGGGCTGGGCCTTCTCTGGGGATCTGGGGTCCGGCTGCGCGGTCGATTGACCGGCCGGTACTGAGGTTTGCGCTGCCCCGGGGTCGCTCGACCGTACCGGGGGCTTCGCAGCCTGCCTCGGCACGCTGCCAGGGCGCGTTCGGGACAAGCGGGGAGGCGTCACCGGGGCGGGTTGCGTCCCGGTGTTCTCGTCTGACGTCGGCTCGAGCGGTTCGTCACGCTCGGTCGGCTGGCCCATCGGCACGCTCCGTGCAACTACCCGAGACGCGGGCTCTCCGCGTCCCTCAAGGGCGCACCTGGCCTGCGGCGAATCCGCTGGACGGGGCCGCCCTGCCGGGCATCCTATCCAGCGGGAATCCCGCCCGAGGCCGCGTACTGGACACCCCGAGGTGGAGGTTGTGTATCAATCCTGACCAACACCCTGAACCAGCCTGCGAAAGACCGCAGACGTCAGGCAGCAGGCCGATCCCGGCGTGCCGGAACCTCAGCGAACCATGACGACGGAAGGAACGCGACGACCGCGAGGACCGCCACCCCCGAGTACGACCAGACCATGCCGAGCACGCCTGCCGGGACCACCACGTCGCCCCCGGACCCCGGAAGGGACAGGGCCTGCACCATGGCGACCCAGCCCACGCCGAATCCAAGCAGTGTGCCGTAGCCGGCCCAGGCGCGCGCGAGCACGCCTGCCGCGGCGGTCAGAGCCAGCGCGAGAGCCAGTCCGAGGTACCAGGACTCGTCACCGAATCTGTGCACCACGGTCCCGAGGCCGCCCATGACCACGCCGAGCAGCACGGCGAGCAGGGTGCGCACGATCGTTCGTCCGAGGTGACGTCGGGGTGAGTTCACCCAGCCATTGTCCAGCATTCACCTGGGAGGACACTGCGAATGTGCGACACTCCGGCGGGTGAATACGCTTCAGGCACAGACTCAGCTCATCGTTCGACAGCGCATCCGGCTGATGGTCAACCAGTACGAGGTGCACGGCGCACGTCCCGACGGCTCCGAGGGCGAGCTCTACGCGTTCGCGCAGCAGAAGCGCATGGCCTTCCGCGAACAGGTGACGCTCTACACCGACGACACCAAGCGGGAGCCGGTGCTCGGCTTCAAGGCGCGCCAGATGATGGACCTCGGTGCCACCTACGACGTCGTCGACGGTAGCGGCAACCCGGTCGGCTCGTTCCGCAAGGACTTCGCCAAGTCGCTGCTGCGCACCACCTGGCACGTCGAGCAGCCCGGGTTCGGCACGGCAACCGGGTCAGAGCGCAGCATGGCGGTCGCCATCATCCGCCGGCTCGTCGAGGCGGCCTGGCTGCCGTACCACTTCGACTTCCTGGTCAACGGCCAGCCCGCGTTCACCGTGGAGAAGAAGTGGGGCCTGCGTGACCGCTACGTCGTCAACATCCAGGACCCGAACATCGACCGTCGGCTCGTGACCGCCATGGCGATCGGCCTGGACGCCCTCCAGGAGCGCTGATCCCCCGGCGGTCACTCGGGTGACGAGAAGCTGCTGACCAGATAGGTCTCCGTGGTCAGGATCGGCGCGAGCACATTGTTGGACAGGGCGTACCACCCGGCGATCGGCCCTTCGGACGGCGCCAGTGCGGTCGCATGCTGCACCTGCGAGGCATGCGCGTGCATGCCCTCGACCACCCGTCCGACCACCGGCCGGACGTCCAGCCGCGCGATCCGGCCCGCGCGAGTGATCGGTAGAACGTCAGGTGTTCGGTACCCCGGGGTACCGAACACCTGACGTTCTGCCGACCGCGTGTCCAGGCCCTGCTTGGCGTACGGCGGCAGGTCCTCGTCCGGGTTCGCGAAGGTGAGGTCCTCGGCCGCGGCGAGCGACACCGCCTCCGGCAGCGCGGCGAGCGTCGCGCGCGCCTCGCGCAGCTCGGCCGCGGGCACGACGGCCTGCCACAGCTCGGCGCCCGCCCAGGGCTCGTCCCACTGTCCGACGCCGAGGTCCGGCGCGCCCTCCCCCGCCGACGCGCCTCCGCCGCCAGGCCGCCAGGCCGGGTCCGCCGCGAGCTCGAGCGCGCGGACCGTCACCTGGTGCGCGCGCACGTGGTCGGGGTGCCCGTACCCGCCTCCTGGCTCGTAGGTGGCGACGACGGCGGGGCGCCGTGCGCGGACGAGGGCCGCGAGCCGGCCGGCGGACTCGTCGAGCGGGACCCGCGCGAACGCCGTCGGCGGGGAGTCCGGTGCCGGCCCGGCGACGCCTGGCGCGACCCAGGTCATGCCGGAGTCCTCGTACAGCACCTCAGCCGGAGGCTCGGTCGCGCAGGCGCCCCCGGTGGCGGATAGGCCGGAGGGCGGCAGATCGTCCAGGAAGGCGTGCTCGACGGCGCCGTCGACTCCCCCGCCCAGCCGCCACAGCGCGGCGGCCAGCTCGGTCTCGCGGTAGGCGCCGAGCGCGGGTCCGTCGCCCTCGAGGCCGGCGCGACCCTCCGACGTCGTACCCGGGAGGGCGAGCACCTCGCCGCGTTCCCCGCGCGTGCAGGTCACCACGCACACGGGCAGCCCGGCGTCCGCGAAGGTAGCCAGCAGGCCGCCGGTCGACAGCGTCTCGTCGTCGGGATGCGCATGAACGGCCAGCACCCCGCCGGAGAAAGCACTGAGTGCTGGATATCTGCCCTCAGAACGAACGTTCATGGGCGAATATCCAGCACTCAGCGAGAGGGGTTGATCAGTTGCGCTTGGCCCGGGCCGTCGCGCGGGCACGGTCCGTCGCGTTGAGCAGGACCTTGCGGATACGGACGACCTCAGGGGTCACCTCGACGCACTCGTCCTCCTGCGCGAACTCGAGGGACTCCTCGAGCGTGAGCCTGCGCGGCGGGATGAGGTTCTCGAAGTTGTCGGCGCTGGCGGAGCGCATGTTCGTCAGCTTCTTTTCCTTGGTGATGTTGACGTCCATGTCCTCGTTGCGCGAGTTCTCGCCGACGATCATGCCCTCGTACACCTCCTGCGTGGGCTCCACGAAGAAGGAGCCGCGCTCCTGCAGGTTGATCATGGCGAACGGCGTGACCTTGCCGGCGCGGTCGGAGACGAGCGAGCCGGTCATGCGCGACTCGATCGGGCCGTGCCAGGGCTCGTAGCCCTCGCCGATCGACGCCGCGATGCCGGTGCCGCGGGTGTCCGTGAGGAACTGGGTGCGGAAGCCGATGAGGCCACGCGCCGGGACCATGAACTCCATACGGACCCAGCCGGTGCCGTGGTTCGTCATGGTCTCCATGCGGCCCTTGCGCTGCGCGAGGAGCTGCGTGACGGCGCCGAGGTACTCCTCGGGCACGTCGATGGTCATGTGCTCCATGGGCTCGTGGAGCTTGCCGTCGATCTGCTTGGTGACGACCTGCGGCTTGCCGACCGTGAGCTCGAAGCCCTCGCGACGCATCTGCTCGACGAGGATGGCCAGGGCCAGCTCGCCACGGCCCTGCACCTCCCAGGCGTCGGGACGCTCGGTCGGGAGCACCTTGAGCGAGACGTTGCCGACGAGCTCGGAGTCGAGACGGTCCTTGACCTGGCGGGCGGTGACCTTGTGGCCCTTGCCGCCCTTGCCCGCGAGCGGGCCGGTGTTGATACCGATGGTCATCGAGATCGCCGGGTCGTCGACCGTGATGAGCGGCAGCGGACGCGGGTCGTTGATGTCCGTCAGGGTCTCGCCGATCATGATGTCCGCGATACCGGCGACGGCGACGATCTCGCCGGGGCCAGCCTTGTCCGTGGGCACGCGGTCGAGCGCCTTGGTCTCCAGCAGCTCGGTGATCTTCACGCTCTGCAGCGAGCCGTCGTGGCGGGCCCACGCGACGGTCTGACCCTTGACCAGGGTGCCGTTGTGGATGCGCAGCAGGGCGAGGCGACCGAGGAACGGCGACGCGTCGAGGTTGGTGACGTGCGCCTGCAGCGGCATGTCCTCCTCGTACGTCGGGGCCGGGGTCTTCTCGAGGATGGTCGCGAACAGCGGCTCGAGGTCCTCGCTGGCGGGCAGGCCGCCGTCGGCGGGCTGCTCGGTGGAGGCGCGGCCGGCCTTCGCCGACGCGTACACGACGGGGACGTCGAGGATGGCGTCCAGGTCGAGGTCCTCGACCTCGTCGGACAGGTCGCTGGCCAGGCCGAGCAGCAGGTCGGTGGTCTCGGCGACGACCTCGGTGATGCGTGCGTCCGGGCGGTCGACCTTGTTCACCACGACGATGACGGGCAGCTTCGCGGCCAGCGCCTTGCGCAGGACGAACCGGGTCTGGGGCAGCGGGCCCTCGGACGCGTCGACGAGCAGCACGACGCCGTCGACCATCGACAGGCCGCGCTCGACCTCACCGCCGAAGTCGGCGTGGCCCGGGGTGTCGATCACGTTGATGGTGATGCCGTCGGGCTCACCGTTCGCCGCGGCCGCCGGTCCGGAGTACCGGATGGCGGTGTTCTTGGCGAGGATCGTGATGCCCTTCTCGCGCTCCAGGTCACCCGAGTCCATCACACGGTCCTCGAGGTGCTGGCGGGCGCCAAAGGATCCGGACTGCCGCAGCATGGCGTCCACGAGCGTGGTCTTGCCATGGTCGACGTGGGCCACGATCGCGACGTTTCGAAGGTCGGAACGGGTCGCACGGACCGAGGTCGGCGCGGTTGCAGGCACGGTCACGGAAGCACTCATTTCCAGAAGGGAGGTCAGGGGCGCGGACTCTGATCCGAAGGTGGACCGGTCTCGCAGCACCACCCATCCTACCCGCGAATCGAAATCACCAGGTGTCGACCGTGTCACTGTTCCGAGAACAACCCGTGCCGAGGTAGTCGTGCGGCGAGGTAGTCACTCAGCGCGAACTGGGTGACTACCTCGCTGCACGACTACCTCGGCGAGTGGGAACCCGTCGGTCAGCCGCCGATCTCCAGGCTCGCGCCCGGGATCGCCGCCAGCAGGTCCCGCGTGTACTCCTGCTGCGGGTTGTCGAACACCTCGTCGGTGGTCGCGTGCTCCACGATGCTGCCGTCCTTCATCACGGCGACGAGGTCCGCGATCTGCCGCACGACCGCGAGGTCGTGCGTGATGAACAGGTACGACAGCCCCAGCTCGGCCTGCAGGTCGTTGAGCAGCGTCAGGATCTGCGCCTGGACCAGCACGTCGAGCGCCGAGACGGCCTCGTCGAGCACGAGCACCTCTGGCTTGAGCGCCAGCGCACGCGCGATGGCGATGCGCTGCCGCTGGCCGCCCGAGAGCTCGTTCGGGAACCGGCGCAGGGTCGCCTGCGGCAGCGAGACCATGTCCAGCAGCTCGCGGACGCGGGCCTCGCGGGACTTGCGGTCACCCACCCGGTGCAGGGCGAGCGGCTCCTCGATCGAGCGGAACACCGAGTACGTCGGGTCCAGCGACCCGTACGGGTTCTGGAACACCGGCTGCACCCGACGGCGCAGCGCGAACTGCTCCTTCGCGGACATCTTGGCGACGTCCTTGCCGTCGAACGCGACCGTGCCCGACGTCGGTTCGAGCAGTCCCAGCACCATGTTGGCCGCCGTGGACTTACCGGAGCCCGACTCGCCCACCAGCGCGAGCGTGTGCCCCTTGGGCAGCGCGAAGTTGACGCTGTCGACCGCCGTGAAGTCGCTGTGCCCACCTGGCCGGGAACCGCGGATACGGAACACCTTGGTCAGGTCCTTCGCCACGACGACGTCGGGGGCCGAGGCCTCCACCTCGTCCGCGTGCTCGGCGAGCAGGTCCTCCGCCTCCGCGCCACGCTCGTGCGCGGACTGGATGCGGCGCGAGGCCAGCGACGGGGCCGAGGCCACGAGCCGCTTGGTGTACTCGTGCTGCGGGTCCTTGAGGATCTGAGCCGCGGGACCGGACTCGACGACCTTGCCCTTGTACATGACCACGAGGTGCTCGGCTCGCTCCGCAGCGAGACCCAGGTCGTGCGTGATGAACAGGACGGCGGTGCCGAGCTCGTCGGTGAGGCCCTCCAGGTGGTCCAGGATCTTCTTCTGCACCGTGACGTCGAGGGCCGACGTCGGCTCGTCCGCGATGAGCAGCTTGGGCCGCGAGGCCAGGCCGATCGCGATGAGCGCGCGCTGGCGCATACCGCCGGAGAACTCGTGCGGGAACTGGCGGGCCCGACGCGCCGCGTCGGGCAGGCCGGCCTCGCCGAGCAGCTCGACGACGCGCGCCCTCCGCTCCACCCTGGAGCCCTGGAAGCCGTTGGCCACCAGCGCCTCGTCGATCTGCGTGCCGATGCGCCACACCGGGTTCAGGTTCGACATCGGATCCTGCGGCACCAGACCGATCTCCCGGCCGCGCAGGTCCTCGACCTGCTTGCGATGCAGGCCGACGAGCTCGCGCCCGCCGAACGAGATGGACCCGCCGGTCACCTTGCCGGTGCCCGGCAGCAGGTCGATGATCGCGTGCGCCGTGGTCGACTTGCCCGAGCCCGACTCGCCGACGATCGCCACGGACTGGCCCGGATAGACCGTGAGGTCCACGCCGCGCACGGCATTGACCGTTCCGGTGGCCGTGGTGAAGGAGATCTGCAGGTCGCGGATCTCCAGCAGCGGGGTGCGGTCGTCACGCTTCTCGGCGGGCACCGGGGCGTCCTCGGTGGTTCCGTCGGTGAGGGTGATCGTGGTGGTCATCGCTTCCTCGCCTTCGGGTCGAGGGCGTCGCGCACGACGTCGCCCATCATGATGAAGCTCAGCACGGTTATTGCGAGCGCGGTGGCCGGGTAGATCATGATCTCCGGGGCGACCCGGATGGCCTCCTGCGCCTTGGCGAGGTCACCGCCCCACGAGATCGTGGTGCTCGGCAGACCGATACCGAGGAAGCTCAGCGTCGCCTCCGCCACGATGAACGTACCGAGCGCCACCGTCGCGTAGACGATGATCGGCGCGGCGGCGTTGGGCAGCACGTGCTTCCCCAGGATCGCCAGCCGGCCCATACCGAGCGCCTTGGCCGCGGTCACGAACTCGTTGTTCTTGACCCCGAGCACGGCGCCGCGTGTGATGCGCGCGATGGAGGTCCAGCCGAAGGTGGCGAGCACGACGGCGACGACCACCTCGTTCCGGTCCTGCAGCAGGCTCATGATGACGATCGCCGCGAGCACGAACGGCACGGCGAAGAAGATGTCGGTGAACCGGGACAGGATCGTGTCGAACCAGCCGCCGAAGTAGCCGGCGACCGAGCCGATGAGGGTGCCGAGCACGACGACGAAGATCGTCGACAGGACGCCGACTGTCACCGAGGCGCGGGCACCGTGGATCGCCCGGTAGTAGAGGTCGCAACCCTGCTTGTCGAACCCGAAGATGTGGCCCTGGGTAGGCCCACCCAGCGAGTCCGTGAGGACGCACTTGGGGCTCGCGGAGGTGAACAGCCCCGGGACCACCGCCATCAGGATGACGAACACGATGAGCGCGGCGGAGACCCAGAACAGAGGCCGGTGGCGCATGTCACGCCATGCCTCTTGCCAGAGGCTGGACGGCGCCTCGGAGACGTCGACGGCGTCGACCACCCCGACCTGCACGTCCTCAGGAGGCGCGACGAAGTGTTCCTGCCCCGGGCGCGGAGTCTTCTCGTAGCGGTTGTCAGGCATAACGGATCCTCGGGTCCAGGACGGCGTAGAACACGTCCACGATCAGGTTGGCGAAGATATAGACGACGACGAGCACCGTAGACAGCGACACCACCGTCACGTTCTCACCGCGGGTGATCGCCTGAAAGAGGGTTCCACCGACGCCGTTGATGTTGAAGATGCCCTCGGTCACGATCGAGCCGGCCATGAGGTTGCCCAGGTCGATACCGATGAAGGTGACCACCGGGATCAGCGAGTTGCGCAGCACGTGGCGCGTCATGATCTTGCCCCGCGGCAGGCCCTTGGCGCGGGCCGTCCGCACGAAGTCCGCCGTGATGTTCTCGGCGACTGACGTCCGTGTCAGGCGCAAGATGTAGGCGAAGGACGTGGTAGCCAGCACGATCGCGGGCATCAGCAGGCTGATGAAGTCGGGATCTCGTCCGGCTGTGATCGGGAGCCAGCCGAGCTGCACGCCGACGACGGCCTGCAGCACGAAGCCGATCACGAACGTGGGCACCGAGATGAGCAGCAGGCTCCAGAGCAGCACCGTGGAGTCGAAGAGCTTGCCCTTGCGCACACCGGCCCAGAGGCCGAAGGCGATGCCGAACACCGTCTCGATGACCAGGGCCATGAGCGCGAGCTGGAACGTCACCGGGAACGCCTGGGCGATGACCTCGACGACGGGGCGTCCGGTGAACGTGACGCCCATGTCGAACGTGAAGACGCCCTTGAGGAAGTACAGGTACTGCATGAAGAACGGCTGATCCAGGTGGTACGCCTCGCGGATCGCGAGCTCGGCGGCCGGCGACAGCCCGCGTTCGCCGCCGAGCGCAGCCACAGGATCGCCCGGACGCAGGAACACGAGTCCGTACAGCAGCAGCGTGGCGCCGAGGAACACAGGGATCACCTGCAACAGCCGGCGTCCGATGTACCAGAGCATTGGTTGGTCTCCTTGTTGATAGCTGCGGAAGATTCTTCCGGATCACATCCGGTACTCAGGCTCCGCACAGGGGAGGGCGGGGTGCGTTGTTCACGCGCCCCGCCCGCCACCTGGGGTGATAGGTCACTCCGGCGTACCGGAAGTGATCACTGTCACTCCGTCTTGGTCACCTCGTACAGCAGCGGCATGCTGTCCCAGCCGAACTCCACGTTCTCGACGTGCTCGGAGTGCCCGGCCGTCGTGGAGTAGTACCACAGCGGGATGCCCGGGAGGTCCTTGAAGAGGATCTCCTGCGCCTTGTTGTAGAGCACGTTGGCCTCGTCGAGCGAGGGGGCACCAGCCGCCGCGGCCAGAGCGGCGTCGAACTCGTCGCTCTCGTACCGGCCGTCGTTCGAGCCCGCGAGCGCCGCCTTGCTGTAGAGCGGGCCCAGGTAGTTCTGCAGCGACGGGTAGTCCGCGGACCAGCCGGCGCGGAACAGGCCGTCGACCTTGCCCTTCGGGCCCTTGTCACGCTCGTCGAGGACCTCGTCGAACGTGGGGTAACCGGTCATCTCGCACTTGATGTCGAGATCGTTGATGTACCCGTTGCAGACGGCCTCGACCCACGTCTGGTGGTCGCGGTCCGTGTTGGTGCTGATGGTCAGGACGTAGTCGTCCGGCAGCGGGTCTTCCTCGTTGGCCTCGTCCCAGAGGGTCTTGGCCTCCTCGGCGTTGTACGTGGTGACCTCGTTGCCCGGGATCTCGCCGGTCCAGCCGTCGATGACGGGCGACGTGAAGTCGGTCGCCGGGGTGCGGGTCCCCGCGAAGATCGTCTCGGTGATCTGCTCGCGGTCGATCGCCATGGACAGGGCCTGGCGGCGCTTGAGACCGGCCTCGCCCTGGAACTCGGGGAGCCATTCGGGCACGGTCATCGCGGCGAAGTTGGCGGACGGCTCACTGACGGCGTTCTCACCCAGGTCGTCCTCGAAGGTGCTCATGGCCGAGGTCGGCACTTCTTCGAGGATGTCGATGTTGCCGCCCTGCAGGTCCGCGTACGCGGTGTTCTCGTCCGTGTAGACGATGAAGTCGATCCCACCGTTCTGGGCCTTGCGCGGACCGTCGTACGCGTCGTTCGGCACCAGGCTGAGCGTGTTCGCGTGCTCCCAGCTGTCCACCTTGTAGGGCCCGTTGACGACGGTGTTCTCCGCCTCGGTGCCGAACGCGTCGGAGTCCGCGAAGAATGCCTCGGGCAGCGGGTAGAACGCCGAGTAGCCCAGGCGGATCGGGAAGTCGGACTCCGGCTGGGTCAGCTTGACCGTGAACTCGGTGGGGCTCACGACCTTGAGGCCGGACAGCGTCTCCGCCGTCGGCTCCTCGGCCATACCGGACACGTTGCCCTCGTCGTCGAACTCGGGCACGCCCTGCGCTTCGGCAAAACCCTCGACCGACGAGAAGAAGCCGGCGCCCTTGGCGCCGTTCGGGCCATAGCCTGCCCAGTTCCACGCGTCGACGAAGCTGTCCGCCGTGATCTCGGTACCGTCGGACCACTCCCACCCGTCCTGGATCGTGATGGTCCAAGTCTGGTTGTCGTCGGACTCGATCGACTCGGCGATCTCGTTGTGCACGACACCCTCGGCGTCGTAGTAGACGAGGCCCGAGTAGAGCTGCTGGACAACGAGTCCGCCCTCGGTCTCGTTGGTCTTCGACCCGACGAGCGGGTTCTGGGGCTCACCGTTGCTGATCGTCACGATGCCGGTGCTCGTGCCCTCGGCGGGGGGCTCTTCGCCACCGCCGCCGCAAGCCGTCAGCACGAGCGCGGACGCGAGCGCAAACGCACTCAGCCCCACAAGTCGCTTTCGAGGTGTCACGTGTCCTCCTGGGTAGCAGTTCACCCCGGTCCGACGGGTTGCCGTCCGGAGCGATGCGGACGCTTCTTTGCGCCCAGTGATAACAGACCTAACGTAGCCGCTACATGCAGATGGCGATGACCACCTCACAGGAAAAGCCACCGAGTTGTGACCATCTCGGTATGCGCGGGTAACACTCGGTAACAGTTCTGACCAGGTGGTTCTCACACCCGTAACAAAGGTGCCGTCAGGCCGCTCACCAGGAAATTCACCCGTTGTCTCGGTCTATCACCCGCCCGTCGTGGAGTTCCACCACCCGGTCCGCGCGTGCCATCAGCTCCGGGTCGTGCGTCGAGACGACGGCGGCGACGCCCCTCTCGTGCACCACCCGGGCGAGGAGGTCCATCACCACGGCGGCGGTCCCTGAGTCGAGCTGTCCGGTGGGCTCGTCCGCGAGCAGCAGCTCCGGATCGGCCACGAGCGCGCGGGCGATGCCCACCCGCTGCTGCTGACCACCCGACAGCTCGTAGGGCCGCTGCTTCGCGTGCCCGGCCAGCCCGACGGCGTCCAACGCAGCCGCCACCCGTTCCGCGCGCTCGGCCGGGGCCGTGCGCCGCAGGCGCAGCGGCACCTCCACGTTCTCCGCCGCTGACAGCACGGGCACCAGCCCGAACGACTGGAACACGTAACCGATCCGCTCACGCCGGGCGGTGAGCACCGCCTTCTCCCCCAGCGCCGTCAGCTCGGAGTCGCCCAGCCACACGCTGCCCGACGTCGGACGGTCCAGGCCGCCCAGCAGGTTCAGCAACGTGGTCTTCCCCGAACCGGACGGTCCCCGCACCACGAGCAGCTCGCCCGCCGCGACCTCCAGCGACGCGCTGGTGAGCGCGTGCACCTCGCCTGCCCCGGTACCGAACACCCTGGTGAGGTCCTGGGCGCGCAGCACGGTGCGCGCCTCGGTAGTCGTCGTCATCGGTCCTCCTCGGTCTTCCGGTCCGCCGCCGGGGCCGGCGCCGCCGGCCAGACGCCGACGTGGTCCGGCTCCAGGGCCAGCCGCACGCGGTCGCGCAGGTCGAGCGCCTGCACGAAGTCCTGCGGCAGCTGCAGGCGGCCCACCCGGTCGAGCACCGCGAACTCCTCCGAGACGTGCCGTGCCTGTCCGTGCTCGTCGGTCTCCGTACGCCGGAGCGTCTCCGTGGAGGTACGGCCGTCGCGGATCTGGATGGTGCGCGCGACGTGCTCGGACACCGTCGGGTCGTGCGTCACGATCAGGGTGGTCACGCCCGTCTCCCGGTTCACGCCGCGCAGGGCCTCCAGCACCTCGACGGAGGTGGCCTCGTCGAGCTCGCCGGTGGGCTCGTCGGCCAGCAGCACGCGGGGGCTGTTGGCCACGGCGACCGCGATCGCCGTCCGCTGCTGCTCCCCGCCGGACATCTCGCCCGGCCGCCGCCCGGCCACATGACCGACCTCCAGCAGCTCGAGCAGTGCCTCGACGCGGCGCGCGCGGTCCCGTCTCGACAGGCTCGACCCCCGGGACGCGAGCTCCAGCGGGAGCCGGACGTTCTCGCTCGCCGTGAGGTACGGCAGGAGGTTGCGCGAGGTCTGCTGCCACACGAAGCCGACGGTCGAGCGCTGGTAGCGCACCCGCTCCGCGTGCCCCATGGTCAGCAGGTCGGTGCCCGCCACCACCGCCGACCCGCCGGTCGGTGTGTCCAGGCCGGAGAGGATCGTCAGCAGCGTGGACTTCCCGGATCCGGACGCGCCGACGACGGCGACGATCTCCCCCGGGTCGACGCTCAGCGTCAGGCCCTGCAGCGCCTGCACCTCCACGCCGTCCGTGGCGAAGATCCGGACCAGGTCGCCGCACCGGATCTCCCCGCCGTCCGCCGGCACGGCCGCCACCGGAGCGCCGCCGTCCGTCAGCTCGATGGTCGTGCTCATCGGGTCTCCTCTCGAACGCCTGGGTCCATCGTCGTGTCAGTCATTGGCCGTCGTGTCAGTCATTGCTGCCCATCCGCAGCTGAGCCGCTACCTCGCCGCGCCGGCTCAGCGCCGCCGCGACACCCACCGCGGCCAGCACCACCACGACGAACCCTGCGGCGGCCGCGCCGAGGAGCAGGGGGTCGTACTGCGGACCGGGTTGAGTGATACCGCCGGTCAGGGCCGTGACGTCCACCGCGGCCAGCACGAGCGACGGCACCGCGACGCCGAGCACCGCGCCCACCGCTAGCGCCACCACCGCCCACGGGCCGATCTCCCAGCCGACGAGTCCGCGCCCCTGGCGTGGCGACAGACCGAGCGTCTGCAGCACGGCGAGCAGCCGGGCGCGCGCCGGCGCCGCGAGCATCAGCGTCATCACCACCGCCGCCGCGCAGAGCAGGCCCGCGAGCAGCACGGCCAGCACGAACGCGGCCACCAGCCCGCCGGAGACCGGCGCCGCCAGCATCTCTTCGGCCTCCTGGTCCGGGTCCTCCACCACCGCCGACGGGAACAGCCGAACGATCCCGGCGCTCACCGCCGAACGGTCGGCGTCGTCGGCCAGGCCGACCAGCGCGAGCCGCGGGTAGCTGGTGTCGCCGGTGCCAGCGGCCAGCCGGTCGGCGTCGGTGAGGACGAGGGAGCGGCCGGAGGGCAGCCCGGGCAGCTCGTCGACCACGTCGACGACGTAGACGGGGACGCTGCCCTCCCGCGTCACGAGCGTGATCCCCGAGCTTCCCGGGCTGACGCCGGGACCGGCGGCGGCCCGGGTGAGGATCACCGGCACCGCGTCGTCCACCGCGCCGGAACCGGTCGCCCGGGCCAGCTCGCCGAGCGTCTCCGGCGCCCCCGCCACGTCCGCCTGGGCTGTCGCGAGCGCGGCCGCGTCCACGGTGTAGACCTCGGCACGGGGGGATTCACCCTCGCCCTGCAGCACCCCGTCGCCCACCTCGCCGACCGGGACCACCACCTCGACGCCGTCGAGCGCTGCGATCTGCTCGGCCGCCGGCTCGTCGACTATCGGGCCGGAGATCCGGAGGTCGGCCCCGGTCGCGCGCCAGGCCTCGCGGACCACGCCGCCGGAGACCGTCGAGTACAGCACCGCGGACGTCGCGGCGACGGCCACGGCGAGCACCAGCGCTACCGCGGGCACGGGTCCGCCCGCCGGGTCGCGCGTGGCGCGGGCAGCCCCGAGGAACGGCACCAGGTCGCGGCGCGGCGCGAGCGCGCGCTCCACCGCCAGCGCGATCCAGGGGTAGGCGCGCACGGCGAGCAGGGTGAGGGCGAGGGAGACCAGGAGCGGCGCGGCGGCCACCAGCGGGTCGACGCCGGAGCCCGCACCCGAGCCGGCCACCACGCCACGGGAGAGCAGCAGCCAGGTCGCGAGTGCCGCGCCCGCGACGACGAGCACCTCGAGCACCCAGCGCACGCGGCTGCGCGAGCGGGGCGCGAGGTCCGCCCGGGTGGTCCGGAGCCCGGCGGGCGACGTGGCGAGCGCGAGTGCGGCCGCCGGGGCGAGCCCCGCCGCGAGGGCGAGCCCTACCTGGCTCACGGTCACCGGTGCGTCCATGTCGAGCCCGGTCGAGAGGGCGAGACCCGCGCCGAACCCGACGGCCGCCGAGCCGAGCCCGACGACGAGTCCTTCGCCCCCCATGAGCAGGCGGAGCTGGCCCCCCGACGCTCCGCGGGCGCGCAGCAGCGCGAGGGCCGAACGGCGCCGGTCCACGACGAGCCGAGCGCCCAGGGCGAGCACGGCGACGGTCGCACCGAGCGGTCCGACGGCGAGGACCGCGACTATCGCGTCGACACCGGTCCGTTGTGCGAGCAGGCGTTCCAGGATCTCGCTGAGCCGGCTGTCGGGCCGCAGCTGGATCGGCGTGGGGTCGTCAGGCCCGGCCGGGACGGGGATCACCTTGGTCGAGAGCCCGTTGACCTGGGACAGGAGTGTCGGCACAGCGTCCGCCGTCACGTCGTCGGTGCTGACCGGGTACCAGACTCGGGTCTCGGCGTACCCCAGGGTCAGGGGCACGATCATCGCCGGGCTGACGTAGACGGAGGCCGTGCCGAGCAGACCGCGGTTGGGGTCGTTGATCACGGAGGCCCGTGCGCCGAGGCTGTTGTGCAACCAGTAGTCGGCGTCGGGGTCACCGGTCTCGAAGATGCCGGTCACGACCAGGCTCGGGTACCGGTCCGCCAGGGCGACCACGCCCGAGCCGCCGAGCGTGCTGTACTGCCCGCCGAGCTCCCAGCCGTACGTGTCCGCCACGGCGCGCGAGACCGCCACCTGGAACGGGCGGTTGCCGCCGGCCGGTGTCGCCGCGGGCCAGCTCCCCTCGATGAGCTCGGCCCGGTCCGCCAGGTCGGGTGCCGCGCGGAGCAGGATCTTGGCCTCGGCCAGCTCCGAGGCCGGTACCGGCTCGGTGTAGGCGAGGTCGGTAGCGCTCACGTGGAAGTCGGGCACGCCCATCGCCGAGCGCAGCGGCTCCGGTATCTCGCCGCGCACGGCGTCGAGGTTGGCGAGGAACGGTGACCAGTCGGGTTCGGCGGGGGTGCCTTCGACGGGCTCCTCGCCCGGGACGTAGTACATCCCGCCCGGCGGCTCTCCCGGAACCGCCCCGACCACGGAGATCACGTCCCGGGAGAGGCCGGAGGCCGCCGCCGTCTCGTAGGCCACCTGGTCCCCGTGCATGGTGGCGACGGCGCGCGGCGCGGTCGACAGCACCCCGGCCGCGAGGAACGCGACGACGCCGAGCGTCGCGGTGGCGCCCCAGGACGTGCGCAGCTGCCGCCGCGCGAGCAGACCTAGTCCGGACAGTGCGCCCATCAGCGGACCTCCTCCCGGTAAGTGGTGTCGCGGGCCTGCCCGGCGACACGCCCGCCCACCCCGGCCGCCACCAGGACGAGGCCGGCCACCGCGGCGGCCAGCACCAGGCCGGTTCCCGCGGTCTCCAGGACGAACTGGGCCGGCGGTGCCGCGTCGATGCCGGTCAGCGTCGCGGCCGCGAGGCCACCGACCACGAACCGGGCGACCCACCAGCCGGCGACGGCGCCCACCGCGAGCGCCACCAGTCCGACGGAGATCAGCTCGGCGGACCGCGCCCGGGCCTGCGCTACCGGGCCGAGCCCGACGGCGCGCAGCACGATCACCTCGCCGCGTCGCTGGCGCAGCGTCGCCACCGCGACGGCGAGCACTCCCGCGAGGGCGAGCACTGTCGCTCCCGCGGCGGCGAGCCAGAACGAGACCCGGACCGGTACGGCCGTGGCAGTGGTGCCGTGGCCGGGCGTCGTGACGTCCGGCCGGTCGCGGACGGTCACACTGGCGGCTTCGGCCTCGGCGACCACCTCCTGGGCGAGGCGGTTCACGGCGTCGGCGGGTGCGGTGGCGCCGGGCGGGCCCGCGGCCAGCCAGACCTCGCTCGTCAGCACCGGTTGGTAGACGTCACGGATCAGCGCGGCGGCGAGCGCACCCCGGTCGAGCAGGGCGGCGTACGGCTCGAGCGCGCCGGGCACGGTGCCCGACGACGCGACGGACACCACCGTCAGACGCGCCCCGCCGAGGGTCAGCTCGAAGGGGTCCTCCGGCTCGATGCTCAGGGCCTCCGTCAGCGAGGACGAGACCAGCAGGGGAATCGGGGCCGGTTCGGGTGTGGTGAGGAGCCGCAGTCTGCTGGTCGCCCCCGCGCCGTCGCCGAGCGGCATGCTGAGCTCGACCTCGCCGGGCGGCGCGTCGAGGCTCAGCTCCAGGCCATCCGCGCCGTCGAGCGTCTCGGACGGTGTCCACTCGGAGGTTTCCAGGGGTTCCCCGCCCGCCGTGAGCCCGAGGACGGCCAGGCTCGCGTCGGCGAGCGACCAGCCGGGCCGGATGTCCAGGTCGAGGGCGGCGACGCGCCATGCCTGGCCCGCGGGGGGCGGGGGCACCTCGGCGGACAGCTCATGGGTCGTCGGGTCCGGGCCGAGGGTGCTGCCGGTTCCGTCACCCTCCGCGAGCTGTCCGAGCTCGAGCGTGGTGAGCGTCCCGTCGGGCGCGGCGAGCACCATCGACATCTCCAGCTCGTGCGGAGGTGCACCCGCCGGCGTGGTCGTGCCCATGACCGGGCGGATCCAGCCGCTCACGGTGAGGCTGACGTCGCGGGCGTCGCCGGGCAGGGCGGGCGCCGTCGCGAACGCGTCGCCGGCCAGGTCGCCGGCTATCCGGTCGATGTCGAGCACCTCGGTCGGCGCGCGCATCACCGCGGGCAGCGCGGCCGCAGGCAGCGCGAGCATCGTGACCGGGCGCCCGTCGGAGTAGCCGGTGGTGGCCATCGCGGGCGCCGCGGCGACGGCGTCCGGGCCGGTGGCGTCAGTACCCGGCCCGCCCAGCAGGTACGGGGCCGGGTCGAGGCGCCCGTTCTCCGGCGCCGTGACTCGCACGTCGGCGCCGTTGGCGAGCACGTCGACGTCGGCCCGCAGCCGCTCGGCGGTACCGGTGTACCCCCCGGCCAGGGTCGCGGCGCCGCCCGCGAGCACGAGCAGGACCACCGGTACCACGTAGACGACGAGCCGCCGGGCCACCTGCCGGGCTGCCAGCGGCCCGACGACGCCACGCGACCGGCCGGCGAGCGCCGCCCACAGCCGGGTGGCCGGGCCGAGCACGGCCATCGCCGCCACGGCGAGCGCGGCCAGCACGAGGGCCGGCGCCGCGGCCGCCGTGAGGTCGGTGCGCGCGCCGTCGGGGGTGGTCAGGAGCGGGGAGCCGTAGCGCAGCAGCTGGGTGACGCTCACCGCGGCGGCCGCCACCGTCAGCACCACCGTGCCCAGCGCGGCCACCTGGCGTACGCGTCCCGAGCGATCGGTCACCTGTCGCCGCACCGCCGCCTGCGCCTGCAGCGCCGCCACCAGCGTGAGCGTCACCGCCGCCACCGCGGCCACCGCGAGCGCTACCGCCACCGGCGTCGCCGCGGGGGCCGCAGCCCCTGTGCCCTCCGCTGCGACGATCCCCAGCGCGGCCCACGCAGCGGTCCCGCCCGCCGCCGCGGCGGTCAGCGCCAGCAGCACGCCCTCCACGACAGCCGCCGCCGTTACCGTCCCGGGTGCGGCACCGCGTGAGACGAGCAGCGCCACCTCTCCCTCCCGGGTAGCCGCCAGCAGCCGCGCCACCTGCACCAGCGCGACCAGGCCCACCAGCGCGAGCAGGCAGAGCGGCACCAGGGCGACGGCGTCCGCCGCGTCCAGCGCGGCCGCGAGATCGGCGGCCGTCGTGTCGAGCGTTCCCGCGACGGTCAGGCCGCGCGGCGCGACGGAGGTGTCCTGCCCCAGACCGCTCTCGATCTCGGCGCCGAGCGCCGCGAGGGCGGGCAGGTGCGCGGGGGTGAGCGTGGCGCCGTCGGGCACCACCGTCCACCGGGCGAACGGGTCGGTGTCCAGGTCGGCCAAGGTCTCCTGGCTCACCACCACCGGGCCGGGGTAGGCGCCGTCCGAACCGGTCAGCGTCGCGGGGTCGCCGAGCCAGACCGCGGCGTCGGGGTCGGTGACCCGCCAGGTCGCCGCGATGGTGACCGGCGTACCGGTAGCGGTAGGGCTGTCGGGGTCGACGCCGAGGCGGACGGTGTCCCCGACGCTCAGGCCCGCAGCCTTCGCGGCGTCGGCCTGTACGGCCGCCTCGTCGGGGGCGGTGGGCCAGGCGCCGTCCGCCAGGGTGACACCCGAGGCGCCCGCGCCGGCCAGCGCCTCCGCACGCGACGAGGCCGGGAGCAGCGCCACCGACCAGCGGCCCAGGTCCTGTCCCGCGCTGCCCCGCGTGTACTGCGGCTCGGTCCGCACGTCGTAGGTGACCTGGTGCGGTACGCCGTCCAGCAGGCCCGCGAGCACCTGCCGGACCTTGGCGTCCTGCGCGTCGGCAGCGTCGCCGTCCGCCATCCGGGTGGCGAGCTGCAGCGCGCGACCGGACGGCTCAGCGGCCGCGAGCCCGTCGCGGGCGCCGGCGGTGCCGGCGGCCTGCGTCCAGCCGACGGTCACGCCGAGGGCACCGGTGAGCACCGCCACCAGCAGCCAGACGAGCGCAAGCAGGCCACGGTGCGCCGTAGACCGGCGGGCAAGGAGGGTGGCTCGACTCACGGAGCCAAAACTAGCCGCGCCCTGTGACACGGACTACGAAACTACCGCCGCCCCGGGCAACGATCCGGTCACGCTGCCTCCGGGAACGGGTGCGCCTACTCAGTGATCTGGCCCAGAGCTCAGCTGAGCTCTGGGCCAGATCACTGGGTAGGCGCGGCCTGCCGGCTACCGCATCCCGGCCGGGACGTACGGGCGCTCCGTCGCGCCGGTGTACACCTGGCGCGGGCGCCCGATCTTCGTCTGCGGGTCCTTGATCATCTCGCGCCACTGCGCGATCCAGCCGGGCATGCGGCCCAGCGCGAACAGCGGCGTGAACATGGCGGGCTCGAAGCCCATCGCCTTGTAGATGAGGCCCGTGTAGAAGTCGACGTTCGGGTAGAGCTTGCGCTCCACGAAGTAGTCGTCCGAGAGGGCGATCTCCTCGAGGCCGCGTGCGATGTCGAGCAGCTCGTCCTTGGCGCCGAGCTTGTCGAGCACCTCGTCGGCCGACTTCTTCACGATCGCGGCACGCGGGTCGTAGGACTTGTAGACCCGGTGGCCGAAGCCCATCAGGCGCACGCCGTCCTGCTTGTTCTTGACCTTCTCCATGAAGGTCTCGACGGTCTCGCCACCCGAGCGGATCTTCTCCAGCATGGTCAGCACTGCCTCGTTGGCGCCGCCGTGCGCCGGACCGGACAGGGCGTTCACGCCCGCCGCCACCGAGGCGTAGAGGGTCGCGTTGGACGAGCCGACGACGCGCACCGTGGACGTCGAGCAGTTCTGCTCGTGGTCCGCGTGCAGCACGAGCAGCTTCTCCAGGGCGTCCACGATCATCGGGTCGGCCTCGTAGGCCTCGTACGGCGTCGCGAACGTCATGCGCAGGAAGTCCTCGACGTACCCGCGCGAATAGTCCGGGTACAGCAGCGGCTCGCCCACCCGGCGACGGTGCAGGTAGGACGTGATGGTGCGCGTCTTGGCGAGCAGCAGCACAGTGGCCAGGTCGACCTGGTCGTCGTCCGCCGGGTCCAGCGACTCCGGGTAGAACGTGCCCAGCGCGTTCACCGCGGACGCGAGCACCGCCATCGGGTGCGCGTTCCGGGGGAAGGTGCCCATGAACGTGCGGAAGTCCTCGTGCACCAGCGTGTGGCGGTTGACCCGCTCGGTGAACGAGTCCAGCTCCGTGGCGCTCGGCAGCTCACCGTAGATGAGCAGGTAGGCCACCTCGAGGAAGCCCGAGCCCGAGGCAAGCTGGTCGATCGGGTACCCGCGGTAGCGCAGGATGCCCGCGTCACCGTCGATGTAGGTGATCGACGACTCGCACGACGCCGTGTTCATGAAGCCCGGATCGACCGTGACCAGACCCGTGTCCTTGAGCAGCGACGACACGACTATGCCGTCGTTCCCCTCGCTCGCGGCGACGACAGGCAGGGTGTGAGAGGTTCCGTTGACGGCGAGCTCGACGCGGCTCGAGCCGTCCACCGGTGTGGAGGTCATGTCTTCCTTCCTGAATGGCGCACGAGGGACGCTGCTGTGAAACTGCGGTGAAGGAAATTCACGGGCAGCGTCGACCTGGGGCACGACAGTATCGCGCCCTGCTCTTTTTTTTCCAATCCGTCGGTCAAGCCTCTGTGAGGCGTGCCACAGCGTCGGTTATCTGCGCGTCAGTGGAGGTCAGCGCCACTCGCGTGTGCTCGTTGTCGCCGTACAGGTGGCCGGGCGCGGTAAGGATGCCGCGATCCGCGAACCATTCGGCGATCTGCAGGCCGGAACGCCCGTCCGGCGCCGCCACCCAGAGGTACAGACCTGCTCCCGATTCCTCCACGACGAGCCCTGCCGCGACGACCGCGGCGGTCAGCGCCCGGCGCCGGGCGCCGTAGACCTCGCGCTGCGCGGCGACGTGCTCGTCGTCGGACAGCGCTGCCGTCATCGCCGCCTGCACCGGAGCGGGCACGATGAGGCCGAGATGCTTGCGGGTCTGCGTGAGGTCGGCGATCAGCGCGGCGTCGCCCGCGAGGAACGCCGCCCGGTAGCCCGCGATGCTGGACTGTTTGGACAGCGAGTACGCCGCGAGGAGCCCGTCGTGGGAACCATCACACACGCGCGGGTCGAGGATCGACGGCACCCCCTCGTCGACCCACGGAGCCTCCCACGCCAGCTCGGCGTAGCACTCGTCGGAGACGACGACTGCGCCGATGGCGCGCGCCGCCTCCACCACGGCACGCAGGGCGTCGACGTCCAGCACGCGGCCCGTCGGGTTCCCGGGCGAGTTGACCCACACCATGCGCACGTCGTCCCGGCCGGCCCAGTCGGCGACGTCGTCGGTCGCCAGCGGTGTGGCGCCCGCCGCCCGGATGCCCGCCACGTACGTCGGATAGGCGACTGCCGGGTGCACGACGACGTCGCCCGGTCCGAGGTGGAGCAGCGAGGGCAGCAGGCCCACGAGCTCCTTGGAACCGATGGTCGGCACGACGGCGGCGGGGTCGAGGCCGGGCACACCCCGGCGTCTGGCGAACCAGTCGGTGACGGCCTGGCGCAGCGCGGGCGTGCCCGCCGTCATCGGGTAGCCCGGCGCGTTGGACGCCGCCTCGAGCGCGTGCCGCACGACCTCGGGCGTCGGGTCAACGGGCGTGCCCATGGAGAGGTCGACCAGACCGCCCGGGTGGGCCTTGGCGGTCGCCGTGATGCCGGCGATCGAGTCCCAGGGGTACGGCAGGTCGGAGAGGTCGTGCAGACCCATGTCGGCCGTCAGGCCTGGGGCGGGAGGGCCGCGATCATCGGGTCGTCCTTGTTGATGACGCCCATCTTCGCGGCACCACCGGGCGAGCCGAGGTCGTCGAAGAACTCGACGTTCGCGCGGTAGTAGTCCTTCCACTCATCGGGGACGTCGTCCTCGTAGTAGATGGCCTCCACCGGGCAGACCGGCTCGCAGGCGCCACAGTCCACGCACTCGTCGGGGTGGATGTACAGGGAGCGGCTGCCCTCGTAGATGCAGTCCACGGGACACTCCTCGATGCATGCCCGGTCCTTGACGTCGACGCATGGCTGAGCGATCACGTAGGTCACTTCGAGGGTGTCCTTCCACTTCCGGACTTAAGGATCATGCACGATGCGGACCGCGGGACGAGCCCGCCGGCGCGATCCTAGTATCTCCCGGGAGACCCTCAGATCCCCACCGGTCTCACGCAGCGGAAAGGGAACCTGAGTGACATTCGCTACACCACCGGCTCCGACGGGCGGCTGGCGCGCGCTCCGACCCGGCACGCGGGTGGTCGTGCGGCGCCGGCTCACGCCCGCGGGCCCCGTGGTGTCCGACGGCGGGACGGCGCACCGCTGGACCGATCTCATCGGCTTCGTCGTCGAGGTGACCGACGCCGGGCTGCGCCTCCGCACCGATCCGGTGCCCGGCCGCGGGGAGCCGGAAGAGGTCTCCGTCGCGGCCGCCGACATCGAGACCGCCAAGCCGATCCCGCCGAGGCCGGTCAGGCGTTCTGGTCCACCCAGATGACGCCGGTCGGGCACATGCTCACTGCTTCCTGCACGGCGAAGTCGAGCTCCGGGGCAGGGCGCTCGTCGAGCAGGATTACCCGGTCGTCGTCGTCCTGCGCGAACACCTCGGGGGCGAGCAGTACACACTGGCCGGCGCCGCAGCAGGCGTCGCGGTCCACATTGATCTTCATGGGTCCATGCTCCCTACCGGAGGGGCAGTTCGCCTAATCCGAGCCGCGGCGTGCGGCTCGGACCAGGCGAACCAGCCGGATCAGGCGTTTGCTACCAGGCCGAGCTCGGCGACGCTTGCCAGGTGCGAGTGCTTGGGCACTATCCGCACCGTGTACCCGAACGGGCCGGACGTGTCCAGGTCGACCTCGCCGCCGAACGCGTGCCGGCCGGCCTCGTAGGACTCGGTGAGCGCGAGCGGCTCGGCAGCGAACTCCTCGATGACGTCGGCCTCCGTGACCCGGCCGTGCACCACCTGGACGTCCACGTCCCCGGGCGAGAGCGGGCCGAGCGAGACGTAGGCGCGCACGGTGAGCCGGTCGCCCACCTGCACCGCCTCGCCGATGCCCGCCGACTCGACGTGGTCCACGCGCACCTGCGACCACGAGCTCCGCACGTGGGCCTTCCAGCCCGCCAGGTCCTTCGCGGCGGCGAAGCTGTCGCCCGCGAGCACCCGGCCGGCCTCGGCGGCCGGGGCGTACAGGCCGTGCACGTACTCGGAGACCATGCGCGTGGCCTGCACCTTCGGGCCGAGCGTGGCCAGCGTGTGCCGCACCATCTCGAGCCAGCGGCCAGGCACGCCGTCGGTCCGGTCGTAGAACGCGGGCGCCACCTGGGACTCCACCAGGTCGTACAGCGCGGCGGCCTCCAGGTCGTCCCGGCGGTCGGCGTCCTCGACGCCGTCGGCCGTCGGGATGCCCCAGCCGTTCTCGCCGTCGTACCACTCGGCCCACCAGCCGTCCTCGATCGAGAGGTTCAGCCCGCCGTTGAGCGCGCTCTTCATGCCGGAGGTCCCTGAGGCCTCCAGCGGCCGCAGCGGGTTGTTCAGCCAGACGTCGCAGCCCGGGTACAGCGACTGCGCCATGCCGATGTCGTAGTTCGGCAGGAACACGATCCGGTGCCGCACCTCTGGGTCGTCGGCGAACCGGACGAGCTGCTGGATCAGCCGCTTGCCCGAGTCGTCGGCAGGGTGCGACTTGCCGGCCACCACGAGCTGCACGGGCCGCTCGGGGTGCAGCAGGAGCGCCTTGAGCCGGTCCTGGTCGCGCAGCATGAGCGTGAGCCGCTTGTAGGTGGGCACGCGGCGGGCGAAGCCGATGGTGAGAACGTCGGGCGACAGGATGTCGTCGACCCAGCCGAGCTCGGCGGGAGACGCCCCACGCTCGCGCCAGGACTTGCGCACCCGACGCCGGGCCTCGGCCACGAGCTCCCCGCGCATCTCCCCGCGCAGGGCCCACAGCTCGGCGTCGGACACCCTGCTCGGGTCGAGCCAGCCCGACGACGCCTCGGGCGCCGTGAGCTGGTCCAGCCCCATCCGCTCCGCCTCAACGGCGGCGAGCCGCGGCGCGACCCAGGTGGGCGAGTGCACGCCGTTGGTGACCGACCTGATCGGCACCTCCCGCGCGTCGAACCCTGGCCACAGCCCCTCGAACATCTCCCGCGAGACCTGGCCGTGCAGCAGCGAGACGCCGTTCGCCCGGCCGCCGAGCCGCAGGCCCATCACGGCCATGTTGAACACCGTCGGGTCGCCGCCGTCGTAGTCCTCGGAGCCGAGCGCCAGCACGCTGTCCAGCGGCACGCCGTCCATCGCGTTGTCGCCGCCGAAGTAGGTGCTGACCAGGTCCTTCGGGAACCGGTCGATACCGGCGGGGACGGGCGTGTGCGTGGTGAACACCGTCGCGGCACGTACTGCCTCGTGCGCCTCGCCGACGCTGAGACCGGATCCGACGAGCTCGCGGATGCGCTCCACGCCGAGGAAGCCGGCGTGGCCCTCGTTGGTGTGGTAGACCTCCGGATCCGGCGCTCCGGTCAGGCGCGACCAGGCACGCAGCGCGCGCACGCCGCCCACGCCGAGCAGCAGCTCCTGCTGCAGACGGTGCTCGCCGCCGCCGCCGTAGAGGCGGTCGGTGACCTTGCGGGACGCGTCGTCGTTCTCGGGCACGTTCGAGTCGAGCAGCAGCAGCGGCACCCGGCCGACGGCGGCGACCCAGACGTGCGCGTGCAGCTTGCGGCCGCCGGGCAGGTCGAGCGAGATGAGCGCGGGCGTACCGTCCTCCTCCCGGAGGACAGCGAGCGGCAGGCCGTCCGGGTCGAGCAGCGGGTACGTCTCCACCTGCCACGCGTCACGGGTCAGCGACTGCCGGAAGTAGCCGGCCCCGTACAGCAGGCCAACACCCACGATGGGCACGCCCATGTCGGAGGCGCTCTTCAGGTGGTCGCCCGCCAGGATGCCGAGGCCGCCCGAGTACTGCGGCAGCACCGAGGTGATGCCGAACTCCGGCGAGAAGTAGGCGATGGCGCGCGGCAGCTCGCCGCCCGACGTCGTCGTCTGCCCCTGGTACCACTGCGGGTCCCGCAGGTAGCGGTGGAGGTCGTCCGACGCCGCGCGCACCCGGCCGGTGAACGCATCGTCGGCGGCGAGCGCCGCCAGGCGTTCGGAGCCGAGCGCGGCGAGCAGCGCCACGGGATCGCCCCGGACGTCGGACCAGAGCTCCGGGTCGATGCTCGCGAAAAGCTCGCGTGTCGGCGCGTGCCAGGACCAGCGAAGGTTCTGGGCCAGCTCGTCGAGCGCAGCGAGCTGCTCGGGGAGGACCGTGCGGACGGTGAATCTGCGGATCGCTCTCACTGGACGAAGACTACGCACATGTCCGAGTGAGCACACCTCGCCTGGTGGGATATGGAATCCGGTCCGCACGGCGTCGTCACGGTGTCGTTATCACGGCATCGCCGTGAACCTCCTGAGGACAGTTTCGAAACCCGGCGCGCCCGGAAGGCGAGTCCCCCGTATCGGTCGATAGCGTGTTCCGGTGAGCCCGTACACGACTCCCGGCCGGATCGGCCGAATCCCCGTCCTCGAGGTCTCCCCCGTCGTCGAGGCCGGACGGTGGCCGGCGAAAGCCGTGGTCGGGGAGGTGGTCCCGATCGAGGCGACGGTCTTCCGTGAGGGCCACGACGCCGTCGCCGCGACCGCGGTGCTCGTCGCCCCGGACGGGTCCGACCACTCGTGGGCCCCGATGGTCGACGTCTCTCCCGGCCTGGACCGCTTCCGCGGTTTCCTGCAGCCCGACGCCGAGGGCGACTGGTCGTTCCGGGTGGAGGGATGGTCGGACCCGTACGCGACCTGGGTGCACGACGCGGGGATCAAGATCGCAGCCGGAATCGACACCGAGCTGATGCTCGCGGAGGGCGTGCGGCTGTTCGACAAGATCTGCCGCCTGGTGCCGGACGACGCACTGGTCGCCCGGGGCCGCACCACCCGTGCCGCGCGGGCCCTGACCGCGGCGCGGCGTGCGCTGGGTGACGCCTCCCGTCCGGCGGAGGCCCGGTTCGCCGTGGCGACGTCGCCCGAGGTCATCGAGACCCTGCGGCGCGCGCCCCTGCGTGAGCTGGTCTCGGCGTCGGACACCTACCCGCTGCGGGTGTCCCGGCAGCTGGCGCTGGCCGGGGCCTGGTACGAGATGTTCCCCCGGTCGGAGGGGGCGTACCAGAAGAAGGACGGCACGTGGGTGTCGGGCACCTTCAGGACCGCCGCCAAGCGGCTGCCCGCGATCGCGGCGATGGGGTTCGACGTCGTCTACCTGACGCCCGTCTCTCCCATCGGCACCACGTTCCGCAAGGGCCGCAACAACTCGCTGGAGGCCCTGCCGGGCGACCCCGGCAGCCCGTACGCGATCGGGTCGGCGGACGGCGGGCACGACGCCATCCACCCGGACCTGGGTACGGAGAGGGACTTCAAGGCCTTCGTCTCGGCGGCCCGCGACCAGGGCATGGAGGTGGCGCTCGACATCGCCCTCAACGCGTCGCCCGAGCACCCCTGGATCACCGAGCACCCCGAGTGGTTCGTCATCCGCGCCGACGGCTCCATCGCCTACGCGGAGAACCCGCCCAAGAAGTACCAGGACATCTACCCGCTCAGCTTCGACACCGATCCCGAGGGTCTGTACGCGGCGATGCTGGACGTGTTCCGCACGTGGATCGACCGGGGCGTCACCCTGTTCCGGATCGACAACCCGCACACCAAGCCGGTCAACTTCTGGGAGTGGCTCCTCGCGGAGGTGCACGCGACGAACCCCGAGGTCATCTTCCTGTCGGAGGCGTTCACCAAGCCCGCGATGATGCAGACGCTGGCGCGGGTCGGCTTCCACCAGTCGTACTCCTACTTCACCTGGCGCAACACGAAGGAGGAGGTCGAGGAGTACCTGGCCGAGGTCAGCGGGCCGCAGGGCTCGGTGCTGCGCCCGTCCTTCTGGCCCACCACCCACGACATCCTGCCGCCCTACCTGAGCGAGGGCGGCGTCGCGGCCTTCGCCGTGCGTGCGGTGCTGGCCGCGACGGGCTCGCCCACGTGGGGCGTCTACTCGGGCTACGAGCTCGTGGAGAACACCCCGCGGCCCGGCGCCGAGGAGCAGATAGACAACGAGAAGTACGAGTACCGGCCCAGGGACTGGGAGCGCGCCGACGAGTACGGGATCGCGCTGCTGCTGGGCAGGCTCAACGAGATTCGCCGGGCGCACCCCGCGCTCCAGCAGCTCCGAAACCTGACTATCCACCCCACGACGAACAGCAACGTCGTCGCGTTCTCGCGCCGGATCCCGGCCGATCGTCTCCCGCGCGCGACAGCGAAGCCGCAGGGCCGCACCATGAGTGCAGGGGGCAACGATCGGCGTGCCCCGCGGCACGACGACGTGGTCGTGGTCGTGCTGAACCTGGACCCCCGGAACGCACAGGAGTCTGTAGTGGACCTGAACCTTTCCGCCCTCGGCCTCAGTGCGCCCGAGGGCGACGACACCGCCCCGTTCTTCGTGGCACACGACCTGTTGTCCGGCGAGACCTACGGCTGGGGAGCCCATCCCTGGGTCCGGCTCGACCCGCAGGTCCGCGTGGCACACGTCCTCCAGGTGGGTCCGGCATGACGACGTACGGACCAGGTGGCCCCGCCGTCGGGCCGCCGGAGGACTATCCCCAGACCGAGGGCACACAGCCCGAACGGCCCAGCATGCCGAACCCGCCGTTGATGCCCGTGCCCGTCCAGGCGCTGCCGCCGCGGCGGCAGCCGCGGCTCGACGCCCGGCGCAAGGGCCTGGCACACGACCCCGAGTGGTACAAGAAGGCAGTCTTCTACGAGGTGATGATCCGGTCGTTCTCCGACTCGGGTGACAACGGCGCGGGCGACCTGCGCGGCCTCGTGGAGCGGCTCGACTACCTGGAGTGGCTGGGCATCGACTGCCTGTGGCTGCCGCCGTTCTTCCCGTCGCCGCTGCGCGACGGCGGGTACGACGTCGCGGACTTCACGGCGGTCTCGCCGCAGTTCGGCACCATCTCGGACTTCAGCGACCTGGTGGCCGCCGCGCACGAGCGGGGCATCCGGGTGGTGATCGACCTGGTCATGAACCACACCAGCGACGCACACCCGTGGTTCCAGGCCTCGCGCGCCGACCCGGAGGGCCCGTACGGCGACTTCTACGTGTGGAGCGACGACCCCACGCGCTACGAGGGCGCGCGGATCATCTTCGTGGACACCGAGACGTCGAACTGGACGTTCGACCCGGTGCGGCGGCAGTACTTCTGGCACCGGTTCTTCAGCCACCAGCCCGACCTGAACTTCGAGAACCCGCGCGTGGTCGAGGCGATGCTCGACGTCGCGCGGTTCTGGCTGCAGCTCGGCGTGGACGGTTTCCGGCTGGACGCCGTGCCGTACCTGTTCGAGTCGGAGGGCACCAACTGCGAGAACCTGCCCGAGACGCACGGCTTCCTGCGCACGGTGCGGCGCATGGTGGACACGGAGTTCCCTGGCCGCATCCTGCTGGCCGAGGCCAACCAGTGGCCGTCGGACGTGGTCGAGTACTTCGGCACGGACGACGAGCCCGAGTGCCACATGTGCTTCCACTTCCCCGTGATGCCCCGCATCTTCTACGCGATCCGCGACCAGCGGGCCCGTCAGCTGCTGGAGATCCTCGCGGACACGCCGGCCATCCCGGCGTCCGGCCAGTGGAGCACGTTCCTGCGCAACCATGACGAGCTCACCCTGGAGATGGTGTCCACGGAGGAGCGCGCGAGCATGTACGGCTGGTACGCCCCCGACCCGCGGATGCGGGCCAACGTGGGGATCCGGCGGCGGCTCGCGCCGCTGCTGGACAACGCCCGCAAGGAGATCGAGCTGGCGAACGCGCTGCTGCTGTCGATGCCCGGCACCCCGTGCCTGTACTACGGCGACGAGATCGGCATGGGCGACAACATCTGGCTGCCCGACCGCGACGCGGTGCGCACCCCCATGCAGTGGACACCGGACCGCAACGCGGGCTTCTCCACCGCAGACCCGGGCAAGCTCTACCTGCCGCTCGTCCAGTCGCTCGTGCACCACTACCAGCACACGAACGTCGAGGCGCAGCTCGCGCAGCCGACGTCGCTGCTGCACTGGATGCACAACATGCTGGCGTTCCGGCGGCTGCACCCGACGTTCGGGACCGGCGACTTCACGGCGCTCGACTGCAACGACGAGTCGGTCATCGCGTTCACCAGGTCCTCCGCCGAGGAGACCATCCTGGTGGCCGCCAACCTGTCCGCGACGGCGCGCTCGTCCACCATCAAGCTGCCCGGATACGCCGGCTGGACGCTCACCGACGTGTTCGGCGGGGCCGGGTTCCCGAGCGTCGGCGACGACGGGATCCTGACCATGACGTGGGGGGCGCGCGACTTCTACTGGCTGGTGCTGGCCCCGCCGACAAGGACGGGGACCGACGCCACGGCCGGGAAGGCGCGAGAGGTGTGAGCCCCGCGCGACTGGTCCACGTCTCCCCCGGGGCCGCGCACCTCCCCCCTGAGGTGCTGCGGCTGCTCGACACGTGGCTGCCCCAGCAGCGCTGGTACCCGGTGCCCGCCGAGGGGGTGACGCACGAGCCCTGGCTCACCGTCACCTTCCCGGGGGTCGCCGACGTCGTCGTCGCCCTCCTGCGGCTGGCCGGCCCCGGCCTCGCCGCGGGCTCCGATTCGCTGGTGATCCAGGTCCCGCTGGTGCTGACCCCCACCGCGGAGCCGGAGGCCGACACCGTCGAGACCGAGGCGGCGGGCCTGATCGGCACGGTGACGACGGCGTCGGGCACCGCGACGGTGCACGACGGCGGGGTCCACCCCGCCGCCTGGCACGCCTACCTCACCGCGGCCCTGCCGGGGGCGTGCGAGCCGGAGGACTGCGCCGAGCTGGCCGGCGCGCGACGGATCTCCGGCGAGCAGTCGAACACGTCGGTGATGCTTCCCGCCCTGTCCGCGCACGGTGGCCATGGCGGCATGCTCAAGATCCTGCGGACCGTCGCGCTGGGCCCGCACCCCGACGTCGTGATCCCGGAGGCCCTGACCCGGGCCGGCTGGGACGGAGTGCCCGGGTTCCTCGGCGCGGTCGTCCTGCCGGTGCCTGACGATCTCGACGCGTCGCCGCTCGCCCACCTCGCCGTGCTCTCCGAGCTGGTCACCGACGCCACCGACGGGTTCGAGCTCGCCTGCGCGTACGCGGCGCGCGACGAGGACTTCGGGGAGCGTGCGGCCGAGCTCGGGGCCGTCGTCGCGCACCTGCACGCCGTGCTGCTCGAGGCGCTCGGCCCGGGCCCCGGCCTCGAGCCCGCGAGCTTCATGGGTGTGCTGCGACGGCGCGCCGCCGAGGCGTTCGCCGACGTACCGGACCTGGCCCCGCACCGCGCCGGTGTCTCCGCGTTGTTCGACGCCGTGAGCGAGCAGCTGTCCGCCGTCGTCGAGCGCACCGGCGGGCTCGTGCCCCTGCAGTCCATCCACGGGGACCTGCACCTCGGCCAGGCGCTCTACTCGCCGGACGGCTGGAAGGTGCTCGACTTCGAGGGCGAGCCGCAGCGCCCCGTGTCCGAACGCGTGGCGCCCGACCTGCCGCTGCGCGACGTCGCCGGGCTGCTCCGCTCGCTCGACTACGCGGCCGCCGTCGGACAGGCGACCGACCCGCACTGGGCCGGGCACGCCCAGATCAGCTTTCTCGAGGGGTACCGCGAAGCGCACGCGGGAGCGGTGCCCGCGACGTCGGGCGGCGAGCTCTCCGTCGCCACAACCGAGCTGCTGCTGCGCGCGCTCGTCCTGGACAAGGCGCTGTACGAGGTGGTCTACGAGTTCCGGCACCGGCCCGCGTGGATGCACATCCCGCTGACCGCTGTGGAACGCGTCCTCGCTTCGTGACCCCTACCAGCCCAGACGTGTCGCACGTCACCTCCTCCTCATGGAAAGGTGAACCCATGGCAGATCTGCCCGACGTCGACCTCGAGGTCCTGACCGCTATCGCGTCCGGAACCCACCACGATCCGCACACCGTGCTCGGCCCCCATCTTCTCGATGGGCCCCGGGCGGTGGTACGCGCCCTACGGCCGCTTGCCGACGAGGTGGTCGTGACCACCTCCGGCCCGGACGGCGACACGGAGGTGGCCGCGACCCACCAGGGTGCGGGGGTGTGGGCCGCCGTCGTGCCCACGACGGAGGGCGCGGACGGGATCAGAAACGCTCCCGACTACCGCATCCGCACCCGGTCGGGCACGGACACCTGGACGTCCGACGACCCGTACCGGTTCCTGCCCACCCTCGGCGAGGTGGACCTGCACCTGATCGGCGAGGGCCGGCACGAGCAGCTCTGGCAGGTGCTCGGCGCCAACCCGCACCGCTACCCGAGCGCGACGGGCGACATCGCCGGGGTCGCCTTCGCCGTGTGGGCGCCGAACGCCCGCGGCGTACGGCTCGTGGGCGACCACAACGGCTGGGGCGGCACCCACCCCATGCGGTCGCTCGGTTCCACAGGCGTCTGGGAGCTCTTCGTGCCCGACGTCGGCCCGGGCCTGCGCTACAAGTACGAGATCCTCGGGGCCGACGGCGTCTGGCGCGCCAAGGCGGACCCGCTCGCCAAGGCGACGGAGCTGCCGCCCGCGACGGCGAGCGTCGTGACCGCCTCGAGCCACGAGTGGCACGACGACGCGTGGATCGCCGCGCGGACCGCGACCGATCCGCACTCCGCGCCGCTGAGCGTGTACGAGGTGCACCTGGGCTCGTGGCGGCCCGGCCTCGGCTACCGCGAGCTCGCGGAGCAGCTGACCGCCTACGTCAGCGAGCAGGGGTTCACGCACGTCGAGCTGCTGCCCGTCGCGGAGCACCCGTACGGGGGCTCGTGGGGCTACCAGGTCACCAGCTACTACGCGCCGACCTCTCGGTTCGGCTCGCCCGACGACTTCCGCCACCTCGTGGACCGGCTCCACCAGGCGGGGATCGGCATCATCCTCGACTGGGTGCCCGCGCACTTCCCGCGCGACGAGTTCGCCCTCGCCCGCTTCGACGGCGCGCCCCTGTACGAGCACCCCGACCCCCGGCGCGGCGAGCAGCAGGACTGGGGCACGCTGATCTTCGACTTCGGCCGGCGGGAGGTGCGCAACTTCCTGGTGGCGAACGCGACCTACTGGTTCGAGGAGTTCCACGTCGACGCGCTGCGCGTGGACGCCGTCGCCTCCATGCTCTACCTCGACTACTCCCGCAAGGAGGGCGAGTGGGCCCCCAACGTGCACGGCGGGCGGGAGAACCTGGAGGCCATCGCGTTCCTGCAGGAGACCAATGCGACGGCCTACCGGCGCACGCCCGGCGTCATGATGATCGCCGAGGAGTCGACGGCGTTCCCCCAGGTCACCGGCCCGACCTCGAGCGGAGGGCTGGGCTTCGGCCTGAAGTGGAACATGGGCTGGATGAACGACACCCTCCGCTACCTGGCCGAGGACCCGTACAACCGGCGTTACCACCACGGCGAGCTCACGTTCTCGCTGGTGTACGCGTTCACCGAGCAGTTCGTGCTCCCGATCAGCCACGACGAGGTGGTGCACGGCAAGGGGTCGCTGCTGGGGAAGATGCCGGGCGACCGGTGGCAGCAGCTCGCTGGCGTACGGTCCTTCCTCGCCTACCAGTGGACCCATCCGGGCAAGCAGCTGCTGTTCATGGGGTGCGAGTTCGCGCAGGAGTCCGAGTGGTCCGAGTCGGACGGGCTGCCGTGGCACCTGCTCGGCGATGCCGGGCACGCGGGCGTGCAGCACCTGGTCCGGGACCTGAACGCGCTCTACCGCGCGACGCCCGCGCTGTGGGAGCTGGACTTCGACCACACCGGGTTCGAGTGGATCGAGGGTGACGACGCCGACCACAACGTGCTGGCCTACGTGCGCCGGTCGCGCTCGGGCGACCCCGTGGTGGTGGTCGTGAACTTCGCGGGCGTGCCCCACGAGGGTTACCGGCTGCCGCTGCCGACGCTGCCGCTGGCCGAGGCTTCGTCGCGGTCTGCCGACTCTGCCTCGCCGTCAGTCGAATCCTCGCTGGTCGAGACTGTCGGGACCCGCACCACCTCCGTCGAGCCGACCGCCGCCTCCGCGTGGCGCGAGGCGCTGAACACCGACGCGACCGTCTACGGCGGTTCAGGTGTGGGGAACATGGGCCGCGTCCAGGCCGAACCGGTGCCCCACCACGGCCGCGCATGGTCGGCAGTGGTCCGGGTGCCCCCGCTGGGCGCCCTTGTCCTCGTCCCGGAGACCCCGGCGGCCCGCTGACTCCCCCGGCCCGCATCCCCTTCGAGGCCTAAGTTTCTCGCTCCTCAGCCGCCTGAGAGCGAAGAAACTTAGGCCTCGAAGGAGTGCTCCGGGCCGGAGGTCAGTAGAGGCTGATCGCCAGGCGCTTGCGCGCCTTGCTCACCCGCGGGTCCCCCGTGCCGGCGAGCTCGAACAGCTCCAGCAGCCGTACGCGGAGCTTCTCCTTGTCGTCGGCGTCCGCGCCGGGCAGCAGGTCGAGCAGCCGCGCGAACGCGTCGTCCACCTTGCCGCCCAGCATGTCCAGGTCGGCGACGGCGAGCGCGGCGTCGACGTCGGACGGCGCGTCCGCCGCGGCCTTGCGCGCCGCGGCGAGGTCGGCGTCCCGCGTGCGCTGCATGAGGCGCACCTGCGCGAGGCCGGCCGTCGCGTCCGAGTCCTTGGGGTCCTGCCGCAGGGCCTTCTCGTAGGCGGCCACGGCGGCGTCCAGGTCGTCGCGCTCGATCGCGTCGTACGCCTCCTGGTGGAGCGGCGACAGCGGTGGCAGCTCCTCGGCCTCGACCTCGTCCGCCACGGGCGCGGCGCCCGGGACGCGGCCCTTGACGCCGTTCTGCTCGGCGGCCGCCAGTACCTGGTCCAGCACACCGCGGATCTGCTGCTCCTCCGCCGCGCCCTGGAACAGCGGCAGGGGCTGGCCCTGTAGCACCGCTACCACCGTTGGCACACCCTGCACCTGGAACGCGGCGGCGACCTGCGGGTAGGCCTGCGCGTCGACGCGGCCGAGGAGGAACCGCCCGCCGTACTCGTCGGCGAGGCGGCCCAGCGTGACGCCGAGCTCGGCGTTCGCCTGGTCGGTCGGGATCCAGATCAGCATCACCACCGGATAGGTGGACGAGTCACGAACCAGCTGCTCGAAGTTCGCCTCGCTGACGTCCACGACGAAGCCACCGGCTTCGGGGGCGCCGCCGGGTTCGCCGGGCGGCGGAGCCTGGGGTCGGTTGAGGGCGGACAGGTCGACGGCGCCGCGCACCGCGAACTCGGGCTGTGCGCTCCGGGCGGGCCCGGGCTGAGGGGACGGACTGCTCATGGGGCAATCTTAATGACCGTGCGGGCGCTCACCCGCCGACTCCGCTCTCAGCGAGAATCGGCCGACGGTCACCCCGGCCGCCCCGCGGTCAGTCGTTCGAGACGGCGTAGGGCACCCGGTGGTGGCCGACCGCGCTGATCGGGGCGTCCGAGTCCTTGGGCGGCACGTACAGGGCCACGACGTCCCGGTAGGCGATCCGCACCACGTTGGTCTGTTCGGCGGAGCCCCACAGTGCCCTGGCCGACGGCGTGGGCGGGCCGAGCTTCCAGTTCTCCTCGGCCCGGACCGTCTCCTGGCTGGTCAGCGCCCCGAGGGCCAGTGCGCCGCCGTCGACCGTACGGACCGCCTTGACCGGGTCGTTCGTGGGCGCGTACTCGATCTCGAAGACGCCCCGGCCGTCCTTCGCCTCGATGGCGCCGACCTGGAGCTCGCCGTACGAGCGGATCAGCCGGCGGACGTAGTCGTCGGTGAAGCTCTCGGCGTACCGCGAGCGCTCGTCGTCCGTCAGCACCGACGCGTACTGCTCGACGGCGGCCTCGGGTGCCACCTTGAGCGTCGTGTCGTCCACCGTGACCGCCGGGCTGCCCAGGGCAGCCTCCGCGAAGGGCGGCATGGTGACATCCGGCAGGAGCTGAACGTAGCCCCAGAGCTTGTACTGCTCCCGTGCGGATGCCTGCTCGAAGGCCGCGAGGACCGGCGTGCCCTTGTCCTTCGGCGCGAAACCGATGCCGTAGCTGCTGCGCGGCCACCCCTGCTCGGACGGCAGTACCACCTGCTGCATCTCCAGCGACAGGTCGGTCAGCTGCTCGCCGTCGCCACGGGCCGCGGCGAGCTTCAGCTCGGCCTCGCGCATGGCGAGCGCCGGCCCGGACAGGCGCGCGGCCAGCGAGCTGGCCTCCTCGGCCTGGTCCGCCTGCGCGACGACGGTCGAGACCCGGTCCAGGATCTTCAGCTCCTGCGCCTCGCTGACCACCGCCGCGACCACCGGTGCGTCGGCCTCGGGGACTGGCGGCTCTGCCGTGCAGCCCGCGACCAGCACCGCTACGACGCCGGTCACGGCCAGGCGTGTGGTGACCCGCCGTCGGACGATCTGCCGACAGGCCGTGGAAAGAGCTTCGAAAAGCGGCAAGGGTGGCCTCCGTAGGTTCACGGAGGCCACCCTAGCGGCGGCTGCTGACCGGTTCGCCGGCTTGATCAGCCGTTACCGACCGAGCTCGGCACGTGCTCGTAGCCGACGAGGCTGACCTGGTCGTCCGACTCCTTGGGCGGCACGTACATCGCCACGATGTCCTGGTAGTTGACCTCGACCACGTTGGTCACCGTGGTGTTGCCCCAGAGCGCCTGGGTCGTCTCGGTCGGCGGGCCGATCTCGCAGCCCTCCTCCTTGGCGGTGATCGTCTCCTGGCTGATCATCGCGGCCATCACGAGTGCACCGCCGTCTGCCGTGCGGACCGCCTTCACCGGATCCTTCGTGGGCTCGTACTCCACCTTGAAGGCGCCGCCGCAGTCCTCCTTGTTGATCGCGTCGACCTGGAGCTTGCCGTAGTCCCGGAAGAACTGGCGCAGGTCGTCGTCGGTGAAGGTGTCGGCGTACTTCGAGCTCTTGTCGACGGTGAGCACCGACGCGTACTGCTTGATCGCGTCGGCCGGTGTCACCTTGAGGCTCTTGTCGTCCGGCAGGACGGCCGGGCTGCCCAGCAGTGGCTCCGCGAACCGTGGCATGGTCACGCCCGGAAGCAGGCGCACCCAGCCCCACAGCTTGTACTGGTCGCGCGCGGTGGCCTGGTCGAAGGCCATCAGCACGGGCGTCGTGAGGTCCTTCGGCTGCACCGTGATGGCGAAGCTGCTGCGCGGCCACTCCTGGTCCGACGGCAGGATGACCTGCTGCATCGTCATGCTCAGGTCGGTCAGCGGCTCGGTGTCGCGGCGGGCGGCGGCGACCTTGAGCTGCGTCTCGCGGATGTCGAGCGCGGGCCCGGTCAGGCGCGAACCGAGCGACTTCGCCTCGCTGGACTTGGTCACCTTGCCGACGACGCTCGCCACGTCGTCCAGGATCTTGCGCTCCTGGGACTCCGTGACGACCGCCTCGGCGACAGGCGCTTCCGGCGTCGGGGTCGGCAGCTCCTCGGCACAACCGGTGAGCAGACCCGTGGCGAGCACGGTTGCTACCACGGCCGTGATGCGGGTCGTGGAGCGTCTCATGAGTTACCTCCGTCGTTCCCGGTGACGCCCCAGGTCTGGCGCCACGCGGCAGCCCGGCTGCTCGGTGTCTCCGGCTCGGGCTCTGGTTCGGGTTCGGACGCGGGCACGGTGGGCATGGCGCCCGTCGCGGCCCTGAGCTGCGCCTGCTCGCGCAAGCGCATCTCGCGTCGGGTCAGTGGCTTGCCCGACGCCGCGGGCGCGGCCGGCTCGGCCCGTGCGGCAGCCGGCGCCTGGGGCGACGCCGGTGCCTGTTCGGGTGCGACGCCGCCGAACGGCGTCCGCTCTGCCGACGGCTGCCCGGTAGGCACGGGTGCGGCTCCGGGTGCCTGGCCCCGGCGCCGCCGGATGCCGCGGACGGACGCCGCAGGGGAGACCGGTTCGGGAACCTGCTCAGGAACCGGGGGCGGAGTGATGGGAGCCGCTCCGCCGAACGGGGCCGGCGCACCCCAGGTGCGGGTGTGGTCCTGTTCGGGTTCGGGCAGACCACGTTCCGGCGGCCGCACGGGTTCGTGCTCGGGCCTGCCGCGCTCGGGCCTGTCGCGGCCCGGCCTGTCGCGGCCCGGCAGCTCCCGGCCGGCCGGCGGGTAGACCGCCGTACCGCCGTCGGCGGGGTCGCCCAGCGCGGGCGGGAAACCTGCGGGCGGCTCGTGCGCGGCCGGGCTCGACCGGTCGCCGTCCACCTCGAAGACCGTGTCCCGGCGCGACAGGTCGGAATCCGTCTTCCGGGTACGGCCGGCGGACGACGAGCGCCCCTTGCCGGAGCCGCGGTTCTTACGACGTGCGCCGATGGCCAGGAAGACACCGAGGATCAGGAGGAAGCCACCGCCCAGCACGCCGGGCCACAGGAACGGGGTGTTCACGGGACGAGGCCAGGTGAACTCCAGCGTGGGCGCAGCCGCGCCCTCGCCGACGCCCGCGGCCAGCAGGACAGTGCGGCCGGGCTGCTCGGTCCAGCGCATCTGGACGGTGGTCTCGCCGGTCACCTCGGAGATCCACATGTCGGATCCAGCGGGATCAGGACCGGTGCCCGGCTTCCCGGCCGGTTCCTCCGCCGCTTCGCCCTCTGCCGCTTCACCCTCGGGGGCCGCACCGGCACCCGGGACGACGCTCAGCGTCTCCCAGGAGGACAGGCCGGTCACCGAGTCGTAGGGATCCTGGCCGACCCAGCCGAGCACGTCGACGTCGGACCCGAGCGCGAGCGTGACCTTCTGCCCCTCCGGGACAGTGGCCCGCACGGTCACCTGGTCGTCGACCAGGCCGAGTACACCGGGCTCGGTCACGACCATGGTTCCGTCGCCGCTGGGGGTCGCCGTCGCGACAACTGTGTCGGACTCGCGCAGGACGGTTGCCGTCGCAACCCCGTAACCGACCCCGCCGAGTCCGGCAAGGATCAGGAGGATTGCCAGAAAGCGTTGCACCACCGATTCCCTTCGAATTTTGGGCGCGCGGCCCGTCGATCAGGTGGATGTTCCAGCATAGGGACCGAACGAGGAGCCCTGTCCAATGACGGGCGTGCTTGTGCGGTTCGGTCGGGATTCTCACCCTTCCTTCACTGAGCGCGCCTGAACCGCCACCGGCGTCGCGCGGGCTGGATCGCGCAGGCCAGGTCGCGCGGGCCAGCGAGAGTATTCCATGCAATACGTACATTGCATCCGCTAGCGGGAGTATCCACATCCGCACAAGGCACGTATCCTGGGCGCCGGACGGCCGGTATAAGCCGCGTCCCAGGGGGGAGCCTGACCCGCGCCTCACCAAGTTCCGACACTGGAGGTCTGCACCGTGTCCGACGAGCGCTCGCTCTTTCCGACTGCAATGCGCGGATACGACCGCGATCAGGTGCATGCGCATCTGGACCGGTTGAATCACGCCCTCGAAGAGGCACGGCGCCAGGTCGAAGCCTCTGACGGCCGCGCCATGCAGCTCACGCAGGACCTCACCGACGCCAAGCGCAATCTGCGCGAGACCGAGAAGCCTTCGTACGCCGGCCTCGGCTCCCGCATCGAGCTGCTGCTGCGTTCGGCCGAGGACCAGTCGACCGACATCATCAACCAGGCCAACCAGCAGGCCGCGGACATCATGGCGCGGGCGAAGCTGTCCGCAGGGCAGGTGCGCTCGCGCGCCGAGTCCGAGGTCGCCGAGATGCTTGCCAGCGCCCGCCGCGAGGCCGAGGAGATCCGCACCACCATGGCGGCGGAGGCCGAGGGCCACCTGCTGGCCGCGCAGCGCCGCGCCGAGGAGCTCGTGGGTTCCGCCGAGCGCGAGTCCGCGCAGATCGCCAGCGCCATCAACGCCGAGGAGAGCGAGCGCCGGGCCAGCCTCGAGCGCGAGCTCGGCACCCTGCGCTCGACCGTCGAGCGCGAGACCACCGAGCTGCGTGTCAAGACCGAGGCGGACGCCGCCAAGCTCCGCTCCGAGGTCGCCGCCCAGACGAGCGAGCAGCGTGAGTCCGCCGAGCGCGACTCCTCCGCGATGCTGTCCAGCGCCCGGGCCGAGTCCGAGCAGATCCTCTCGGAGGCACGCCGCCAGGCGGCCGAGGCGGCCAACGCCGTCACCACCGAGATGGAGGAGCTGCGCGAGCAGGCCCGTGCGGCACTCGCCCAGGCCGAGCTCGACATCGCCAACCGCAAGGAGAGCGTCGAGAAGGAGCTCGCCGAGCGGCACGAGACGGCGAAGTCCGAGATGGCCAAGCTGGTCAGCACCGCAGAGGAGCACGCAGCAGAGGCCGAGAAGCGCGTGGCAGTGGCTCTCGAGCAGTCGGAGAAGATCCGCTCGGAGTCCGACGTCTACGTCAAGGACCTCGTGGCAGATGCCCGCAAGTCCGCGGACCGCATCGTGGCCGAGGCCAGGGAGTTCGCCGAGCAGACGATCGACGACGCTCGCGCCGAGGCGGAGTCGAGCAGGTCGGCCGCGCAGCACCAGCTCGAGGACCTGACCCGTCAGCACGACTCGATCAACTCGTACCTGGACGAGCTGCGGGGCATGCTCGGTACGCCGACCGAGGCCGCTCCGGCCAAGCCCGCCCTGCCGTCGAAGCCGAAGGGCATGTCCGGGGCGACCCCGGCGCAGCAGGCCCGCTTCGCCGTCGTCGGCGACGGCACCGAGGCCGAGCCCGACGTCCCCGAGTCCACCGACACGGGCTCGATGCCCGCGTCGATCCCGCCGAGCAACCCGACGCCCGTGCCCGTCGGCACGGCGACCGTGGTCATCCCGTCGGTCAAGGGCACCAAGGCGAGCACGAAGGCCGGCCAGCCCGCCGAGAGCGAGGACGCCGAGGAGCCGGTCGGCGAGAAGGCCGGCGCCTCGAAGTAACCTGCTGGGCTAGTTCCGCGAAGTAGAGCGCCTGTCCGGGTCCCTGGCAACACCAGGGAGACCCGGACAGGCGCTCAACATAGCGGAACACGGGGTGGAGGT
>NZ_JBFAAH010000028.1:0-86506 GCF_040639635.1 Promicromonospora sp. NPDC023805
CCGCCGAGCACGAAGCCCTACACGCCGTGGCCGACCCGGTCCCGGCAAGCCTGGAAACCAGTTAACCCGCTCTCCATCAAACCCGGGGCTTGACATATACAACGCGAGCAACAAGACAGTGCAGGCGTGGGCATGTCCCTTGTACGTCGACGCACTGGACCACGCACCTCCAGTTGCTGGCGAGCCGGGGTCATTCCTGATCGAGGACGGCGAGCCGACGACGTGGAGTGCGTGGAACGTGGCTGGACCGTTGCGCCTGGGGTCGGGGATGACGAACGGTTCGACTTTGTGGCCTTTCCATGGCGCGATCGACGAGGTTCGCATCGCCGACGGTCACATCATCGACGAGAGCACGTTGGACAACATCTGCCTGGGATCGGACGTCTCGTGAACCGCGAGACGTGGGACTACAGGGTGTGGCGCGAGATGGCGTCGCCGGGAGCACCAGCAGCACGACCGACTGGGCAGGACGAGGGAGGACTTCGATGACCAACGCGAATGGGCACGGTAGAGGATTCGGCACGGCGGGCGTGAAGGCTCGGGCGCGCCTGGTACGCGGTAGCCGGATTACTGCGGCAACCCTCGTGCTCGGCCTTGTGATCCCCGGCGTACTTCCTTCTATGGCCATGGCGCTCGACATCACCGACCGCTTGTCCTGGACCATCGACGAAGCGCGCGAGCATGCCGATCAGCTCGGGTTCGACACTCCGGATGTAGACCTCGTGCCGTCCAAGGAGGAAGATCCGTCTGCGGGCGCGTCCGATGATGTTGCGTCGATTCCGCAAACGGAACCCGAGACGATCGACATCCCGGCCGCAGGCACCACAGTGCTTTCTTTGCTCGAAGCGTCCACCTCACGGTCGCGGAAGCAGACGGTACCCGGGCGGGCCGGTGAGTTGGGCGTCGTGCTCGGCGCGGTCTTGAATGAGGGCGCTGCTGCGGGTCAGATTCGAGTAGAGCATCTTGGCAAGGGCACGGCCGCCGCGCTCGGCGCGGCCGGTCCCGTGCTGGCACTTCGGCCCGACGTCGAGCCGAAGCTGGGCAGCTCCGGCGATACCGTAGTAGCGCCAGAGGGCGGTGCCGCACGTCTTCGAGTCGACGTGTCGCATCTGGCCGGCGCGGGCGGAGACCTGGTCCACCGCCTGGGTCTGCAAGTGTTCCCAGCCTGCGCGCTGACGACGCCGGATGTCGATCGGTGCGCGGTCGGCTCACCGGTCGAAGACTCCGCACTGGACGCGGAGACCATGACTCTGTCCGGGACGATCGAAGTTCCCGAGCCCACCGAGCGTTCACAGTCAGAGCCGTCGCTCAGCGACGCCGGAGTCGCTACGAATGGTGCTCGTGCGGCTCTCGCCTCGTCTGCTCCTGCCGAGGACCTGGTCGTGGGCGTGATGGCTGCGGAGGCGGGCAGCACAGGCGACTGGGGCGCGACGTCGCTGTCGTCGTCGTCGTCGTGGCAGGTGTCCACGCAGACCGGTGCTTTCTCATGGTCGTACCCGTTCCGGACTCCGCCTGCAGCGGGTGGCCTGACTCCGGACCTTTCACTGTCCTACTCGTCCGCCTCGTTGGACGGGCGGGTCGCATCCTCCAACAACCAGTCGTCGGAGATCGGCGACGGGTGGGACGCGAATCTGTCTGGGTTTATTGAGCGCAAGTACGTCTCGTGCTCGGAAGATCAAGATGGAACTGGCGAGGCTGCTCCCAACAACGCGAGCAGGGACACCGGCGACCTGTGTTGGAAGTCGGACAACGCGACGATGGTGTTCAACGGTTCTTCTACCGAACTGATCCGGGACGGAAACACGAACGTTTGGCGACCGGAGAACGACGACAACACCAGGGTCGAGCACTTTGACGGTACCGACGCGAGGACGCCGGGCTGGAACACCGATGACAATAAGGAGTGGTGGAAGGTCACCACGGCCGACGGTACGAAGTACTGGTTCGGACGGGCCAAGAGGGCGGCGAACGATTCGTACGACCTCCAGTCGGGTCTTGTGGTGCCTGTGTACGGGAACCATCCGGGAGAGCCGTGTTACGAGGCAACGTTCGCGGCGTCGCGGTGTCAGCAGGCGTGGCGGTGGATGCTGGATTACGTGGTCGACCCGTCGTACAACTCGATGACCTATGCCTACGAGCGGTACAACAACGTGTACGGGTACAACCTGGACCAGGGAGTTGCTGCGTACAACCGTGCGGTGCGCCTGGGCCGCATCGAGTACGGCACTCGACACGGCGACTTGTCCACGGCTCCTCCGGCGAGGGTTCTGATCTCAGATGCGGAGCGATGCATAGCCACGGCTACGTTCGATTGCGCTGAATCGAAGCTCAACCAGACCAACAGTGCCTACTGGCCGGACGTGCCGGTTGATCAGATCTGCACGTCGAGCACTTCGTGCCCGCAAGTGACCGCGCCGGCGTTCTTCGACCGTAAGCGATTCACAGGGTTCACCACCCAGGTGCGCCTTGGCGGCACATACCAGAGTGTTGATTCCTGGTCGCTGGGCCAGTCGTTTGTCAACCCAGGCGACGGGACAGCCAAGGCGCTGTGGCTGGACTCCATCACCCACACCGGTCAGGGTGGTGCTGCGGCGGATGTGGCGTTGCCGGACGTGACGTTCACTGGCGTACAGCTGGACAACCGAGTGAACACCGTCGGCGATATCGGTCCCGCGATGATCCGGCAGCGGATCGAGAAGATTCGTACGGAGTCGGGTGCCCTGACTACGATCGCGTACTCAGCCAGGCAATGCTCCACGTCGAACCTGCCGACATCACCGCAGTCGAACGATATGCGCTGCCAACCGGTGTACTGGACTCCCGAGGGCAAGACCGTGCAGGTTCAAGAGTATTTCCACCACTATCGGGTTAAGTCAGTGCTGGAGGACGCCCGAGTGCCAGGTACCGCACCGGTGGAAACCAACTACGTATATGACCTCGATCCGGCGGGCGATAGTGGCCCGGCGTGGCATTACGACGACAACGAGCTTGTGCCGCCGAAGAACCGCACGTGGGGGCAACTGCGCGGATATGAACGGGTCGACACCTATGTCGGTTCCACTGGCGATCCCGAGGCGCCCCGTATACGTACGGCGACGCGCTACTTCCGTGGCATGCACGGCGATCGTTCGAGCCCGAGCGGGGGCACCAAGTCCGTTCAGATCGACGGGATCAACGACCTCGACCAGTTCGCGGGGATGCCCCGCGAGGAGATCACCTACAACGGCACGGCGGTGGTGAGCTCGACGAAGTCCGTCCCATGGCGATCGGTAGTGACAGCAACGCACCCGGATGACGCGGGAAAGAAGGCATTCCACACCGGCGTGGAGGAGCAGGTCACTACGGTGACTGCGCCCGCGCTGCCCGGAGGGGAGCGCAGCACCCGCGTGACGACGCGGCACGACACTTACGGTATGCCTGACCTCGTGTCAGACGTTGGCGACGCATCAATCTCGGGCGATGAGCGGTGCACGAGCACCGAATATATGCGAAATCTTGCCGACAACATCCTGGGCACCGTCAAGCGCACCGGAACCGTCTCGGCAGCGTGTGGGACCACACCGTCATTGCCGTCAGATGTGATCTCCGACGAACGCTTCGGATACGACGGCGGCGCGATCGGCGTGGCACCCACGCGAGGCCTCCTCACGGTGCGGCAAGAGGTCAAGTCCTACTCCGGGACTACGCCCTCCTACTTGGCTGTCGAGAGATTCACTCATGACAGCTTCGGGCAGCAGCTGACCAGCCAAGACGCCCTGGGCAACGTGACGACGACGGCGTATGACACGACGACGAATCCCGGGTTGACCAGTAAGACCACCGTGACGAGCCCAGACCCTGACGGCGCAGGGCCGCTAACCGCGCATGTGACGGTGACGAACTTGGACCCGAAGTGGGGTGTGCCCGCTAAGGTGACCGACCCGAACGGGAAGGTAACCAGTGGCACCTATGACGGGCTCGGTCGACTCACTCAAGTGTGGGAACCTGGGCGCGTGCAGGGCACTGATGGACCGACGTCCAAGTTCACCTACCAGGTGCGCTCGACCGGCACGAACGCGGTGCTGACCGAGACCCTGAACTGGGATGCGTCGGCGTACGTGAGGTCGTCCGTGATCTATGACGGACTGCTGCGCCAACGCCAGGCTCAGACACCGTCTGCGGCTGCGACGGGTGAACCTGGACGCGTCATCTCGGAGTCCTTCTATGACGGTCGAGGTCTGGCAGTCGTGACCCGGTCCGGATGGGGCACGACTGGCGTGGCAAGCACCAGCCTCGTCACGTCCCTTCAAGCTGTCGACTCTCGGACCCAGACCGATTTCGACGGTGCAGGGCGGCCCACCTCCGAAATGTTCCAGGTTGGCGACGGCGAAAAGCCGGACGACGACGCGTCATACCTCCCGAAGTGGATGACCACGACGTCATATGAGGGCGACCGGACTCACGTGAACCCGCCGACTGGCGGGGTTCCGACCACCACGGTTTCGGACGCACGTGGCAAAACGAAGGAGCTGTGGCAGTACACGGGCAGTGCCCCGACGGGCACCCACCACGTGACCTCGTACTCGTACGATCACGCGGACCGGCTGAAGGGCGTCACAGACCCTGAGAAGAACACGTGGTCGTATCAATACGACATTCGCGGCCGTCAGACGAGTGCTGCAGACCCAGACAAGGGCACGAGCTCGACGACGTATGACGATGCCGGTCGGGTCCTGACGACGAAAGATGCTCGAAACGAGATTCTGGCCTACGTGTATGACAACTTGGGCCGCAAGACGTCCTTGCGGGATGACACTACCGATGGCCCTGAGCGGGCAGGCTGGACCTATGACCTGCTTGCCGATGGGACGGTTGTCAAGGGACAGCCAACGGGAAGCGTCCGCCTGCATGACCAGCAGGAGTACACGACGTCCATCACCGGGTATACCGACCGCTATCTTCCCGAAGGGCAGACCGTGTCCCTGCCGGACACTCTGGGAGAAGGCGTGGCGGGGGAGTACACGACTGGGTACGTGTACACCGCCGATGGTCGGCTCCGAGGAACGAGGATGCCGGCTGCGGGTCACCTTGGTTCGGAGACGGTAGCGATGATGTACTCCGCAACCAACGCTCAGGACGGGATGCAGGGTGGAATCGCGGGCAACTACGTCGTCGACGCCGACTACCTGCCGACAGGCGAGTTGTCGTACCTGCGCACTGGAAACACATTTGCGTACCAGCAGGAGAACACCTACGAGAAGGGCACGCGCCGCTTGGACGGCGTGACGCTGACCCAGGAGATCGACAGCGCTGAGGACAATCTGCACGAGCTGACGTTCAGCAAGTACTCGTACGACGCGGCCGGGAACGTGCTGTCTGTCAAGGATGTGCCGAGACAGAGCACGGGCGGTAGCAAGCCGGATCAGCAGTGCTTCGACTATGACTGGGCTCGACGGTTGACGGAGGCGTGGACTCCGGCTAGCGGAGACTGCGCCGCCGCCAAGTCGGTGGGTGGACTGGGCGGTGCGGATCCGTACTGGAAGTCGTACTCGTACGATCTCATCGGCAACCGTGACTCCACGGTGTTGCGCCGGAGCGCGGCGCAGGGCGGGGACGTTACCAGCACCTATACCCAGCGAGCGTCTGGGGTGGCATCTGTTCGGCCGCACGCGACGACTGGTGTGACCGCGACCGCTAGTTCGGGAGCTGCTTTGGGGACGGCGTCGTTCACGTACGACGGTGCTGGAAACATGACGGGGCGAAAGCATGTCGGCGAGCCGGCGCAGAAGCTGACGTGGGACCCGGAGGGCGAACTGGCGGCGGTCGCCGAGGACACGAACGGTGACGGGCAGGTCTCAGATGCCGAGGCGACCGACTCTGATGAGTACGTGTACTCGGCTGACGGTGAGAGGCTGGTGCGGGTCCAGGGCGGGGTAGTGACCGCGTACCTGCCAGGGCAGGAGATCACTCGGACCGCCACGGGTGAGGTCTCTGGCACGCGGTACTACACGTTCGCGGGGAAGACCGTCGCAGTGCGCAACGGGAACCTTGGTTCGCACGTGACCAGCATCTTCGCCGATCACCATGGGAGCGGTACGGTTCAGATCACGAACGTGACCAACACCGTTACGCGCCGGCAGTCGGATCCGTTTGGTGCTCCCCGGAACGCTGCGGCCGGCATAGCTCGTGAGAGCGCTCCAAGTAGCGGATGGGTGGGGGACCGGGGGTTCCTGGACAAGACAGCCGACGGCACGGGTCTAACGAGCGTGGGTGCCAGGTTCTATGACTCGTTGCTGGGTAGCTTCGTGTCGGTGGATCCAGTGATGGATCTGTCCGATCCACAGCAGTGGCATGCGTATGGGTATGCGAACAACAACCCGATGACGTGGTCCGACCCGACGGGTTTGCTGCTGGGGCCGCTGATTGATGGTGCCTATACAGCGCCGACAGCAGGCAAGCCGGGGTCGGGAGGCTGGCAGGTCGGGGCGAACAACACGGGGTACACGGGTAGTTGGAACAACGGTGGTGCTGGCTCGTGGGCTCGGCCGAATACTAAGTACGAATTCCCGGTGTCGATTCGACGAGATTCGGCCGACGTGGCCGCGGCCGAAGAGCGCGCCCGCGAACGTTCGGCGGCGCTCGCAGAGCAGAAACGTGCAAAAGAATACAAGGAGCAGCAAGAGCAAAATGAGCGCAAAAATGGGTGGCTGCAGAATGCGGGAAACTTCCTGGTTGACAATAAAGCTGCGATCAGCGCGGGCCTGGGAGTTGTTAGTGCTGTCACGGGTATCGCCGCTGTAATTGCGACGGCAACTGGTGTTGGTGCACCAGTTGGAGCGGTCCTAGCTGGCATTTCCTTTGCGACAGGTGCCGTCAGTACTGCAATTGACTGTACGGATGGGCTGGACGCGAGTTGTGGGGTCGGGATCGCAAGCACGGCACTCGGACTCGGCGGGCTCGGAGCTGCGGCCCGGGCAACCAAACTCGGTTGGTCAGCCACGCTTCCTTCACGCAACACCGCTGCTGCAGACAACTGGCAAGCTGCTGGCGCAACCACGGACTTGTTCGCGTCGTTCGTCGGGGTCGCGAACCTCGGTGCAACGGGCGTTTCTAGCGTAAGGAGAGAGAATTGGTGAGCCGCCTCGGAGAGTGGCATCCTGACATCGACGCTCGGAAGCGACTGCTGAGGGGAAGCTCGGCATGGCGCCTTGCTGACTGCATGAGCTGGGCCGTCCGCTTGGCGTACGTGCTGCTGGCGATATTCGTAGTTGGGATGATAACTACTGGAGAGGGCTATTTGAAGTCGCCTTTCCTCACCGCGGTTATGGGATTACTCCTCGTTGAAGCCGTGCTTTTCGTTCCAGCGATATTGATTGGTATCGCTCTGCGGAAGCGCAAAGAAGTTCGCGCCGGGTATACGACCGTAACAAATGAGTTTCCCCAGGTTGATCAGATCGATCCGAAGACGGGTCGGGTGGTGCGTTTGGCCGGCGAGCAGACTCTCAACCAAAGCGAGTACACGGAGCGAATGGGACTAATTCGAGCTGCAATTCGAAAATAGTAGACCTGATAGACGGAATTCATCGCCGTGTCGGCGTGTTCGGAATTCTTTGTCCTCGAATGCTGAATGTCGCGATTTGCGCGGCTTCAGCCGTTGCGGCGGATATGATCGACCCTGCCAACTCGACGGCTAAGGCGGCGAGCGAGTTCGCGTAGTGCGTTTCGCTTCTCGTCATCGCGATGTGATGGTGGCTTGGGAGTGAGTTCGTTTGTCCCTGTTAGTTCGTCCCGTGCGAAGTTCGGGTACGCGAGATCTGTTCATTGCCCGACGGGGACGTCAGGGCGAGGCGACCGAGGCGAGTGGTTCGAAGGGCAGCGACTCAGAGCCGAGAGGTCGGCGCACGAGCGACCGACTCGGTACTCCTACCCCCCCTCTTCGAGCGTCGCCTCGTCCAGGTCCTCCAGCATCGACGTCGCGTCCTCGACCACCTCGGGCAGCCGGTGCCGCACGCCGTGCAGCAGCCACCGCGCGAGGGCCAGCTCACCCACGAGCATCGCGCGCTCGGCCAGGCGGGGGTCGCTCAGCTCGGTGCGGCGCAGCTGGTACGCCTCCATGATCGAGTCGACGGCTTCGAGCGGAGCCGCCGCGATGAGCCACGCGAGGTCGTCGGCGGGGTCTGCCACGCGGGCCTCCGCCCAGCCCGAGATCGCGACGACCCGCTGCCGGTCCACGAGCAGCTGGTCAGGCGCCAGGTCGCCGTGCGCGACCACCGGCTTGAACTTCCAGAGGGAGACGTCCTCGAGCGCCGCCTCCCAGCGCCGCAGCAGGGTGGGTGGGATCCGGCCGGTCCGCGCGGCCTCGTCCACCTCGGTGAGGCGACGCTCGCGGTACTCGGACGCCGTGTAGCTGGGCAGGCCGCAGGTCTCCACGACCGACGTCGGCAGCTCGTGGATCGCGGCGATCGCCCGGCCCAGGTCTGCGGCCAGGCCGGGGCCTGGCTCCAGCGCCTCGACGTCGAGGGTGCTGCCGATGATCCGCCGGTGCACCACCGCCCGGCCGCCCTCCGGCAGCAGCGCGTAACCGGCGACCTGCGGCACGACGAACGGGAGCACGCCGGTGTCGATGTACAGGCGAAGCGCGTCCAGCAGCTCGATCTCGGCCTCGAGCGCCGCGCCGGCCACCGTGCTGCGGGGCGCGCGCACTACCCACTCCTGGTCGTCCTGGCCCGTGACGACGGCGACGTCGTAGTCGCCCGCGAGCTCGCCGACGCGCACCGACTGGGCGTCGAGACCAGGTACGGCGGCGGTCGAGAGGGCGGCGAGAGCGAGGGGCGTGCGGGACACGTGCTCCACCGTATTGCAGTGTCCGGGTGCCATGGCACAGGGCGGTGGTGTGTCCCCGCTCGAACCGGGACACACCACCGCCCTGTGAGACCTGGGTGCGCTACCTGCGTGCGGGCGTGCGCGGTCGGGCGTGCATGAGGGCATGGCTCGCGCCGAGGGCGATGAACAGGCCACCTGCCCACCAGACGCCCAAGGTGAGCATTCCCGGAGAGAGAGCGGAACTCAGCAGCGCCGCGACGCCGACCAGGGCCAGAAGGGCGCCGGCCCACGGCTTGCCGAGGGCCATCAGCACACCAAGAGCGGCGAACCCGCCGGCATAGAGCACGATCTCGAGCGTCATGTCCCAGCTGCCGACGAGGGCACCGCCGACCCCCAGGGCCATGGGCAGGACGGCGAGCACACCGCCGGCGATGCGCCAGCCGATTGCGGGCGGTCCGTTGCGGGCGATGACCGGTACGACGAGTGCGGCCCACGCGAGCCAGGCGGTGGGCGCGAAGGCCCAGCTGTCGGGGAAGGTGAAGCTCACTACCGACAGCATGATCGCCACCGCGGCGGTGAAGACCGTACGGGCACGTGGGGAGGCGAAGTTCGGGAGCGCTGCGATCAGTGCAGGTGCCAAGTTCAACAGCACGATCCCGAAGCCGTGCGCCTCGAACTGGGTGTTCGGCACCTGGACGGAGTCCAGGCGCCAGAAGGAGACGAACATCGCGGTGAAGACGGCAACACTGGTCGCGAGCCACAGCAAGATGCGCCTGATCCGGTCGGTCCGGCCAGGCTCGTGGCCCAGCTCGTCCCGCACCCGTTCGGTGAACTGCGCGGGATCTCCGAGGCTCTCCGCGGCCTGCTCAGGGGTACGGCCCGCGTCCGCGGCGTCCGCGAAGTGCGCCCGGACGTCGTCGAGCACCGCGTCGCGCTGCTCAGGGGTGAGCGCGCGCAGGCGCTTGCCCACGTCACGCAGGTAGGCGTCCTCGGTGTTCGCGTTCATCGCGGTCCTCTCGGTCATCGTGGTGTGCTCGGCGGTCGTCGTGTTCCCAGTCATCGCGATCCCTCCAGCAGTGCGTTGACCTGCGCGGCGAGCGACGTCCAGACCTGGGCGAACGCGGCGAGCTGCTTGGTGCCGTCAGCGGTGATGGCGTAGTAGCGGCGGGGGCGAGCGGTGCCGGACGAGTCCCATCGGGGCTCGACGAGTCCGTTCTCACGCATGCGGGCCAGCAGCGGGTAGAGGCTGCCCTCGCTTGCGATGAGCCCGCGTTCGGTGAGGTCGTCGGCCAGCTCGAGGCCGTACTTCTCACCGCGAGAGAGCAGCGCGAGCACGCAGTACTCGAGCACTCCCTTACGGAGGTTCGTTGCGATGCGCTCTTCGATCATGTTGGGAACTCTAACCTTGCGTAACAAGACTTGCAATACAAGTCTTGTGAGGCAAGGTCCGGGTGGGCGCGACGGCGGGTGCTTGAGCGGCCGGGATCCGGGTGCGAGGTCAGCCGACTACTGTCGACCTTGTGTCAGCTCTCGACCTCCCGTTCGCCCGCGCCGCCCACTACCGCGCCGCCCACCGCCGCGACGAACCCGGCCTTGTCGGCGACCTCCTCAAGGAGCGCGGCACCAGGGTGCTGGTCGTCCGCGGGAACCGGGTGGCGATGGCCGGTCAGCGTGTCGCGCTCTTCGCGCCCGACGACGTCGCGCACCTCGCCGTCGGCATGCACCTCTTCCTCGGGGAGGCGGACGACGTGGCCTACCTCGCCGTGGTGCTGGCCGACGCCGAGGCGGAGCCCGAGCTCGACGTCGAGTGGGCGGGGCTGCGGACCCTCGACGAGCCGGACCTGGAACAGGGGCTCGTCGTCGAGGCCATCGCGCTGTCCCAGTGGCACGCCGTGTACACCCACTGCCCGCGGTGCGGCACGCGGACCGAAGTCGTACAGGGTGGCTGGGTCCAGCACTGTCCGAAGGACGGCACGAACCACTTCCCCCGCACTGATCCCGCGGTGATCATGGCGATCACCGACGTCGACGACAGGCTGCTCCTGGCCCGCGGCCCGCAGTGGGGTCCAGGCCGGCGGTCGGTGCTGGCCGGCTTCGTGGAGCCGGGCGAGGGGCTCGAGCAGGCAGTGGTGCGCGAGACGATGGAGGAGGTGGGCGTCGTCGTCGACCCCGACTCCGTCGAGTACCGCGGCAGCCAGTCCTGGCCGCTACCGGCGTCGCTCATGCTCGGCTTCCGTGCCCGGGCGACCACCACGCGGCTGGTGCGGCAGGAGGACGAGATCGCCGAGGCGGACTGGTTCACCCGCGCGGAGGTCGCCGCCGCGGTGGCCGACGGCGACCTGGGCCTACCGGGGCGCGCCTCGATCGCCCGCTCCCTGATCGAGGACTGGTACGGCGGCCCGCTCGAGGAGTGACTCGGCCGCCGGGGGCGTCTCAGGCTGCGGTCATACGCCTGATGTCGTCCGCGATCCCCCGTAGCGGATCTGTCTGGCCGATGGAGGCGAACCAGTCCCAGAGCTCCAGGGCGTGGTAGATGCGATAGAGCTCTATGCGGTCCTCGGCGTCTGCCGGAAGAGGGCCGTAGCCCTCGTGGAAGGCTCGGCGCCTCGCCGGGTCGCTGAGGACGGCGTAGTAGTCGGTCTTGGCCAGGTCGACGAGAGGGTCGGCCGCGATGGCGTTCTCGACGTCGATGAAGCCGGTGAAGGCCCAGCCGCTGGGCCGCTTGGCCACAAGGACATTGCCGTCGTGGAAGTCGTTGTGACAGAGCGCGGCGCCGGAGCAGTTCTGAAAGAGGCCGGCCCGCTCGACGAGGCGGGACTCCACCGCCGCGTGCAGGGCGGGATCGCCACCGAGTGCGGCGAACTCGGCGAGCTTCTTGTCGAACTGCCGGTGCATGTAGGCGCTGTTCGTCGGCTCCGGGTCGTGGATCTGCGTGGTGAGATAGCCGAAGCTGCTCTGCGCGATGCCGTGGACGCGAGCCAGGCAGGCCCCCAGCTGCCGGTAGACGCTGCGAACGTCGGCGTCGGTGAGGTCGCCCTTGACGGAGGACAAGGGCACTCCGTCGACCTTGGTCATGATCGTCAGAGCCTGACCGAGCAGGCCACGCTCGTCCTGGCTGTGCAGGATGCGTGGCACCGGGCCGACGTCGTGCTGCTCCAGCAGCCGGTAGACGTGGATCTCCTTCTCTTGCTTCCAGCGCCACTGCTCGGCGTAGATCTTGACGATGACCGGCTCCGTTGGCGGCGCGCAGCGAATCTCGAAGACGGTATTTATCCCAGCACCCGTGCGCTGGATGACTTCGGCGACCGAAGCGCCCGGGAAGACCTGTCGTAGGAGTTCTTCCGCGCTCTCGGTGGTGAGCATGCTCTGCGTGGCCTCGGGCATGCTCGGAACCGTAGGGCTGCCCGCGGCCACAAACTACCGATTTTCCAGTCCGACGAAGTCGAGTGCGCCCGTCGGTGATGGGCGGAGTTCAGGCCGCGAGGGCCTGCTTCACCTGCGCGAGGCTCGGGTTGGTCGCCGCCGAACCGTCCGGGTAGACCACCGTGGGAACCGTCTGGTTCCCGCCGTTGACCTGCTCCACGTAGGCGGCGGCCTCGGGCTGCTCCTCGATGTCGATGACCGTGTAGCCGATGCCCTCCGAGTCCAGCTGCGTACGCAGCCGACGGCAGTACCCGCACCAGGTGGTCGAGTACATCAGTACCGTGCCGTCCGTCGGGAGGGGCGAGTAGTTCGACGTGGTCGTATCGGACATCAGTACTCCTTGTCAGTGGGTGCTGCGAGAATCGCAGACGATGCTCACCCAGACCAACTCCGCCGCCGGCTCGAATCATCCTGGACCGATGAGCCCCGACGCGATCCTGAACGCGCTCGACCCCGAGCAGCGCGAGGTGGCCCTCGCGCTCAACGGGCCGGTCATGGTGCTCGCGGGTGCGGGCACGGGCAAGACACGTGCCATCACCCACCGCATCGCCTACGGGGTGCGCATCGGTGTGTACGCGCCGACCAGCGTGCTCGCGGTGACGTTCACCGCCCGCGCCGCGGGGGAGATGCGCACGCGACTGCGCGAGCTCGGCGTCCAGGGTGTGCAGGCCCGCACGTTCCACGCCGCGGCGCTGCGACAGCTCGGGTACTTCTGGCCGCGTGTGGTGGGCGGCGCCCCGCCCCGGCTGGTGGAGCACAAGGCGCAGATCATCGCGGAGGCGGCGCGCCGGCTCGGTCTGAGCGTGGACCGCGTCGCCGTCCGCGACCTGAGCAGCGAGGTGGAGTGGGCAAAGGTCTCGCTCATCACTGCCGACGACTACGAGAAGGCGCTGCTGGCGACGGGCCGCGAGGCGCCGTCGGGCTACGACCCGCAGACGGTGTCGCGCCTCATCACGGCGTACGAGGACGTGAAGACGGAACGCGAGGTCATCGACTTCGAGGACGTCCTCCTCATGCTCGGGGACATGCTGAACAGCCACAAGATCGTGGCGGACGAGGTGCGCTCGCAGTACCGCCGCTTCGTCGTGGACGAGTACCAGGACGTCTCGCCGCTGCAGCAGTTCCTGCTGGACCAGTGGCTCGGCGGGCGCAAGGAACTGTGCGTGGTGGGCGACCCGTCGCAGACCATCTACTCCTTCACCGGCGCCTCGCCGCGCCACCTCCTGGAGTTCCGGCGGACCTACCCCGAGGCGCAGGAGATCCGGCTCGTGCGGGACTACCGCTCCACGCCGCAGGTGGTGAACCTCGCCAACGAGGTGCTCAAGCGCGCCGGCCGTGGGGGCGGCGCGCACCAGGCGCTGGAGCTCATCGCGCAGCGCAAGCCGGGCCCGCCGATCGCCTTCACGGCGTACGACGACGACGAGGCCGAGGCGAAGGGCGTCGCCGGCAGGGCGGCCCGCCTGATCCAGTCGGGCGTGAAGCCGAGCGAGATCGCCGTGCTGTACCGGACCAACTCGCAGTCCGAGGCGTTCGAGGCCGCGTTCGCCGACGCCGGCGTGGGCTACCTCGTGCGCGGCGGGCAGCGGTTCTTCCAGCGCAAGGAGGTGCGCGACGCGATAGTGCTGCTGCGTGGCGCCGCCCGCTCGGCGGATCCGGAGCTGCCCATGCCGGACCAGGTGCGCGACATCCTCGCCGCCGCCGGGTGGGCCGACCAGGCGCCCGCGACTCGCGGTGCCGCCCGGGAGCGCTGGGACGCCATGCAGGCGCTCGTCTCGCTCGCGGACGACCTGGCCGCCGCCGCTACCCCGGAGAGCCCGGCGACGGTCGCACTGCTCGTCGCCGAGCTCGACGAACGCGCAGCGGCACAGCACGCGCCGACGGTCGAGGGCGTCACGCTCGCCTCGCTGCACGCGGCAAAGGGTCTGGAGTGGGACGCCGTCTTCCTTGCCGGCATGAGCGAGGGGCTGATGCCGATCTCGCTCGCGGAGTCCGACGACGCCGTGCACGAGGAGCGCCGGCTGCTGTACGTCGGGATCACCCGCGCGCGCGAGCATCTTGAGGTGTCGTTCGGGCGCGCGCGGAACCCGGGCGGTCGTGCCACGCGCAAGCGCACCAGGTTCCTCGACGGGCTGTGGCCGGAGGACCCGCGCTCGCCGCGGGTGCGTACCACGTCGAAGGGCCAGGCCCGGGCGCTGCTGACCGGCGAGCACGACGTCGCGCTCTTCGACGCCCTGCGCGACTGGCGCCTCGAGGTCGCCCGCGAGACGGACAAGCCCGCCTACACGGTGCTCACGGACGCGACGCTGGCGGCCATCGCGGAGATCCGACCTTCGGCCATAGCCGAACTTGCTCGCGTGGACGGGATAGGTCCGGCAAAGATCGACAGGTACGGCGCCACGATCCTCGCGATAGTGGCGAGCGCACCGAGCACCTGAGCGGCCGTAGCGGTCTGTCAGGTGGTCCGGCGAGGGGAACTTTCGAGTGGTTCGGATGCTCCCGAAATGGCTGCAGAGTGGGCCGTTCCGGGACCGGCGAAAAACTTCTCAAGAAAGTTTGGAAAAAGAGTTGGCTCGCCCCGGTGCCCCGGCATAGTGTTCACATGTCCCTGACGGCAGTGGGCGAGACCTTAAGGTCTGGCCCGGATTCGAGTGAGGAGGTGGGTGTCTTGGAGATGAACATGATTCCGCAGACGGATCTGCACGCGTGCAAGTACGTGCTCGGCAACGAGACCGTTCAGGCAATCGGCGCAGCTCTGCCTTTCCGCGCGCGCACTCACCGCGGAGGCAACAAGCCGTCCGCTCTCGCACCCGACTCCGCATCTCCAGGAGACTCGCCGGTCTAACGACCGAGTCATCCAGGCCGCGGAGTCCATCTAGGACCCGCGGCCTTACTTCTTGCCCGGAGACCCGGCCCCGCCAGGGCCGGCCGGCCGAGATCTAGCCCGGGGTCCTGTTCCCCCAGACGTTCATCGACGACGTTCTTCTTTACAGGACACAGGAGACAACCGTGCGCCTCACTGCGCTCCTCGACACTCTTCCCCAGGGCGGCTCGGGCCCCTGGGACCCACCTCAACACCCCGTCACGAGCGGGATCGGTTCGGACTCGGCGGAGTTCAACCGGCTGATGGACACACTGCTGCCGTGCCGTACCAACGACCCGGAGCTGTGGTTCGCCGAGCACAGCACTCAGGTGGAGCAGGCCAAGGCCCTGTGCCGCACCTGCCCCCTGATCGAGGGCTGCCTCGCCGGCGCCCTCGAGCGGAACGAGCCCTGGGGCGTCTGGGGCGGCGAGGTCTTCGTCGACGGCGCCGTTGTCGCCCGCAAGCGTGGCCGGGGTCGGCCGCGCAAGTCGGAGAACGTCGCAGCGGCCTGACCCAACCGCAGCGTTGAGTGCGTGATATTCGCCCGGCCAACGGCCATTGGTCGGGCGAATATCCCGCACTCAACGTAAGAGCATCAGGACGTCAGGGCATCAGGCCGGCAAAGCCACGCATCCGCAGCGCGGGTGCGGCTCCGCCGGCCGGACGCGGGGGAGCCCCGCCGGGAGCGAGATCTCCAGGCATGCACCGACGGCCGCGGGCCGGTGTCCGTCCAGCTGGGCGAGCACCTGGCTGGCGGCCGTCGCCGCTGCCACCGCGGCGAGCGTCGCCTCCTGCGTCGGCTCCGCCACCTTGCGCAGCTGGGCGGCCAGCGCGGGCCACTCCCGGTCGGCGTCGGCGCGGGCCAGGTCCACGCACGTCACGCATGCCGACCGGCCGGGCCGGACGAACGGCCCGACCACCACGTCCGCCTCCCGTACCACCACCGGCAGGTGCGGTACCCCGAGGCCGAGCAGCCGCTGGTACCGCGCCGGGTGCGCGGCGTGCGGCTCGGTGACGACCACTACATCGAGGGTCGTCGGGTCCAGCCCGGTCCCGCCCGCCCTGCTGTCGTCGACCCGGACCGCCACCCGCGGTGAGCGTTCCGCCAGCATGGACCGGACGGCGTCGTCGCGCGCCTGCCCGACGTCGACCGCCCGCAGGCCGCCCAGCCCGACGTCGGTGATCTGTACCGGCAGCGGGTCGTGCAGCAGCAGCCCGCCGACGCCCGCCGTCGCCAGGTGCAGCGCGACCGCCGTGCCCAGCCGCCCGAGCCCGACGACGCCGACCACCCGCCGTGCGCGGTCGGCCAGCGTCGCGAGCCCCGCGCCGTCGGGCCGCAGCATGCCGAGCACCGTCGCGTCAGCGGCGCCGTCGGCCGGAGCTGTCACCGCGCCGACAGTTTCCGGCACGGGGACCAGCACACCGGCCCGGAACAGGGCGGTCATGATCTCGTCGCGCCGCTCGGCGGGAACACCGCACCGCGCAGCCGACTGCTCGACGGTCACGTGCCGCCGTTCGGCGATCTCCTCGAGCCACGTCTCCTCCGCGGGCGTGAGCCCGGTCAGCACGAACGACCAGCGTGGGTCCGAACCGCACTGCATCTGGCCGCCGCCGCGACTGAGCACCGGTGTGCCTGGCCGCAGCCGGAGCAGGGGAGGGGGCTTCATGGCGACAACCATGCACGACGGCGTCGCACGCCCCCGGCCCTCGTCCACAGTTCCAGAGGTATATCCAAAGCAGCGCACTGACCGGAAGTTCCCGTGTGCGCCCAGAGCCAAATGGACGGCGCGCAGCTTGCCCACCCGGTTACGGTGACACTATGAGCGACCAGCACCAGCCCGGCGATACTCCCCAGTCGTGGGAGGACATGCTGCGCTCCATGCTCGGCGACGGCGCAGACGAAGTGATGGCCGAGATGCGTGAACGCGGCATCGACCCGACCGCGCTCGGCGGACCACCCGACCCCGTGATGATGCAGTACGCGCTGGCCCAGGTGCAGAAGATGCTCTCGGCCGAGGGCACCGGGCCGGTCAACGCCGACGTCGCGCACGACGTCGCGCGACAGGTTGCCGTCAGCAAGGGCGACCCGTCCCTGACCGCCAAGCAGGCCAAGGACGCCACGGATGCGCTAGCGGTGGCCGAGCTCTGGCTCGACGCCGTCACCGACCTCCCGCCCGCTGGCGGGAAGCGGCACGCGTGGAACCGGTCCGAATGGGTCGAGGCCACGCTGCCCGTGTGGAACGAGCTGGCGGCGCCCGTTGCCTCGTCCGTCTCGGAAGCGCTGGCCACGGTGCTGCGGGACCAGCTCCCCGAGGGCATCGACGACGGCGAGGCGATCCCCGGGATGCCCGCCGGTGTCCTGCACGGGCTCGGCGGCTCCATCGACCCGACCCAGATGATGCGCCGGCTCGGCTCGGCGGTGTTCGGCATGCAGGTCGGCCAGGCCGCCGGCACGCTCTCCCAGGAGGTGTTCGGCGCCACCGACGTCGGCCTGCCGCTGCTGGACAGCTCCGACACCGTGCTGCTGCCCACCAACGTCGCCGCGTTCGCCGACGGCCTGGACGCCCCGCTGGAGGAGGTCCGGCAGTACCTCGCCGTCCGCGAGGCCGCGCACGCCCGCCTGTTCACCCACGTCCCGTGGCTCCGGTCGCACCTGCTGTCGATAGTGGAGCGCTACGCGCGCGGCATCACCATCGACCTCGACGCGCTCGAGGCGCAGGTGCGCGACATCGACCTCGCCGACTCCGACGCCCTGCGCAGCGCCCTGTCCGGCGGTGTGTTCGGGCTGCAGAACACGGACGAGCAGAAGGCCGTGCTGCTGAACCTGGAGACCACGCTCGCCCTGGTGGAGGGCTGGGTCGACGAGGTCAGCGCCATCGCCGCCCTGCCGCACCTGCCGCACGCCATCCCGCTGCGCGAGATGATCCGACGCCGTCGCGCCGCAGGCGGTCCCGCTGAGCAGACGTTCTCGACGCTGGTCGGGCTGGAGCTGCGGCCGCGCCGGTCGCGCGACGCGGCAACCCTGTTCTCGATAGTTTCCCGCGCCCAGGGCACCGAGGGGCGCGACGCCGTGTGGGACCACCCCGATCTGCTGCCGGGCACACAGGACCTCGACGACCCGTCGAGCTACCTCGTGCGCCGCGAGGCCGCGGAGAACGAGCACGCCGACGTCGATGCCGCGCTCAAGGAGATCTTCGGCGAGGACACAGCCGGCGAGGACACCGCCGGCGAGGACGGCAGCGCCGACGAGCCGAAGGGCGACGGGCAGCGTTGACGGGCCGGGCGCCGAAGCCGGCGCCGGCCGATCACGATATGCCGTGGCCCTGGTGATCGAAAGCGGGCTAGGGTCGCCACTGATGGACGTCAGACAGAACTGAGGTACCCGTCGAGCCAGGTGCTCGCCGGGGTCTCAGTCATGCCTGTTTCCCATCGAAAGTGAATCCGCCATGCCGCATGCACCTGGGCGTATCGACGCCAGCCTCACCCTTTCCCTGTCTCTCGCCGCACTGTCCGGCGGCTTGTTCCTGCCGCTGTCGCTGGTGTACTTCACCGTCCTGACCGACATCCCGCTCCCTGTCCTGGGCGCGATCATGAGCGGGAGCGTCCTGATCGGACTGCCGCTCCCCGTCGTGGCGGGGATGCTGGTGGATCGCTGGACAGCACATCCCGTCGTCGTCGCCGGTTTGAGTCTCCAGGCCGTCGCATACGCCGGGTTCGTCGTCGCCCGCGATCCGATCGAGGTGCTGCTCGCGTCGTCGGTGATGGCTGTGGGCGTCCGTCTCTTCTGGTCGTCGGTGTTCACCTTCCTCGCGGACCACGCGGACACCGGATCCACCCTGTCGATGGAGCAGTGGTTCGGACGCCTCAACGCGGCCCGGACCGTCGGCATCGTGGTGGGCGGGCTCATCACGGGAGCCGTGATCTCGGTCCAGGTCGAGAGCGCCTACCTGGCACTCGCCTGGGCCGCATCGGTGTGCACGGCCCTCGCGGCGATCCTCGTTCTCGGCGTCGTGCGGCCTCTGCCCCGAGCCGACCGCCCCTCGCGTGCGGAGACACGGACCTACTTCTCGATCCTCCGGGACCGTGAGTTCTTGCGGTTCCTCGTGCTGAACAGCGTGCTGGCGCTGTCGACCCTGTTCTTCGGCCTGTCGTTGCCGACCGTCGTCCGTTCGGGGCTGGACGGTCCCGGCTGGTTGACCGCAGCGCTCCTGGTGACCAACGCGCTGCTGGTAGCGGTGTTCTCGGCGCGCGGGGCGGGCCTGGCGTCCAGCATCCCGAAGGTGCGGCTCCTGCGGCGTGCGGCACTCCTGTGGTCCGGTGCCTTCGCCGCCATGGCGGTCGCCGTGACCCTGCCCCTGGCCGTAGCGGCTCCGGTGCTCCTGATCGGCGTCGCGCTGCTGAGCGTCGCTGAGATCTTGCACGCCCCGTCGTCTGCCGCGCTGGTCGACGAGCTCGCTCGAGGTGCGCGCGGCAGGTACCTTGCCGTCTTCCAGTACTCGTTCGTCGTCGCGGAACTCGTCGCGCCGATCATGTTCACCGCGTTGTTCGGCGTCGCGGCAGCGCTACCGTTCGCCGCAGTCGCTGCGGCGTGCGGGCTCGTCGCCATCGCGCTGCGAAGCGGGCGCCGGCCGCGGCCTGCCGGCTGAGAGCGTGGCACGAGACGATCACCGTGGGATCGGCGGCTGCCCGCAGTCAGTCGTCCCCGTCGTCGGACGTGGTGTCCCCCGGGTCGTCCTGCGCGAACGACGCGCCCTCGAGGAATCCGCGCGCCCGGTCCGTCCGGGGGTAGACCTCGAGGATCTTCCAGAACTCCGGGCCGTGGCCTGCGTGCAGCAGGTGCGCCAGCTCGTGCAGCAGCACGTAGTCGAGCACCCAGGACGGCATGCCCTGGAGGCGGGTCGAGATGCGGATGGACCCGTCGAGCAGAGTGCACGACCCCCAGCGCCGGCCCTGGTTCGTCGACCACCGCACGCTCGAGGGCTTGGCATGGCCGTCGAGATACTTGGCCGAGAGCTCGCCGGCGCGGTCCATCAGTTCTTGGTCGGACGGACGGCGGCGCCGTTCCTTGTCCTCCAGCCGGGCCACCATCTTGGCCACCCACTCACGTTCCTGAGCCCGAGAGAAGCGCGCGGGAATGGCGACGATGGTCCGTCCACCGTCGCGGTATGCGCTCACCGTCGCGGTGCGACGGCGGCTCCGGCGCACCTCCACGGACGTCAGGGCGTCGTGGGCCACGGAATGACCGTAGCGTGTTATCGGCGCGACGTGGGGTATAACACACCGTTCAAGTGGAAAATCTTTGCACGACGGCGTAGTGATTGGCGTAGAGGAACGGCGCAGCGACCGGCATCGTGCGATCGCGCGCACGGGCCGCCGTCGGGCGGCTTTCACGGAAACCTCAGCCACGTGAGGAATGATGGTCCGGTGACCGATATGCGCGACCGCCAGCACGCACCGCAGCCCGACCCGTCGCCGTTCGACGACGCGCCTGTAGTGGTCGCCCCGATCTCGCGCCGCACGGTGACGCTCGGCGTCTCGCTGCTGGCCACCGCGGTCCTCGCCGCGCTGGCCCTGGTGGTGCCGACGCCGTACGCGATGCGCTCGCCGGGGCCCACCGAGGACACGCTGCAGCGGAACCTGATCCAGATCGAGGGCGCCCGGACGTACGAGTCGACGGGCGAGCTCCGCCTCACGACGGTGTCCGTGCTGGGCGGACCGGGTTATCCGATGCTGGCCGGCCAGGTGATCCAGGGCTGGCTGGACCCGAAGCGCTCGGTGCTGCCGGTGGAGGCGATCTTCCCGGAGGCGACCACCGAGGAACAGCAGAAGGAGCTCAGCCAGGCGGAGATGGTGTCGTCGCAGGAGTCCGCGACGGCGGCTGCGCTGACCGAGCTCGGCTACGACGTGCCCGCCGTCCTCGACGTGGCCGGGACGGAGCCGGGCTCCGGGGCCGAGGGCAAGCTCTCCGAGGGCGACGTGATCGTCGAGTTCCAGGGTGAGCCCGTGGGCACCTACGCCGACCTCATCGACGGGCTCGCCGAGACGAACCCGGGGGACGACGTGACGCTCGGGATCCAGCGGGGCAAGCGCACGACGGACGTCGCCATCACCACGTCGGGCAACGGGCAGCGGGCGGTCCTCGGCGTCTTCATCGACCCGCACTACGACTTCCCCGTGGACGTCTCCATCGAGATCGAGAACATCGGCGGGCCCAGCGCGGGCACCATGTTCGCTCTCGGCATCATCGACAAGCTGACCGCCGAGGACGAGGCGAACGGAGAGGTGATCGCCGGCACCGGGACGATGAGCCCCGAGGGCACGGTGGGCCCGATCGGGGGCATCGAGCAGAAGCTGTACGGGGCGGTCCGGGACGACGCCAAGTGGTTCCTCGCACCGGCGGACAACTGCCCCCAGGTGGTCGGCAACGTCCCCGCCGGGCTGAACGTCGTGAAGGTGGCGACACTGGCCGAGGCACGCGACGCCGTCGAGCAGATCGGACGGGGCGAGGGCAGCGACCTCCCGACGTGTTCCTGACCTCCCGGTGGAGAAGTTGACCGTGTGTTGCACATCTGGAGGATGTGGGAACCTTGTGCTGGGAACCTTGAGCAGAGCCCGGCCGTTCCACCTGGGTACGGCCCAACCATTTGATGACGTGAGGTAACGCAGTCGTGTCCTTCGCCGCAGCACCTCGCCGCCCTTCTGGCGGCGCCCCCCGAGCCCGACGACGCAGTCCGTTGGGGGTGGCGATAGTCGCGGTCGCCGCCGTGATCGCAGCCCTGCTTCTCCTAGCCCAGTTCTGGACCGAGGTGATGTGGTTCGGTCAGCTCGGGTTCTCCCGGGTGATCTGGACCGAGTGGGGCATGCGCGCCGCCCTGTTCGCCGGAGGGTTCCTGCTGATGGCCGGAGCCGTGTTCTGGTCGTTCACCGCGGCCTACCGGTCCCGCCCCATCTACGCACCCAGCACACCCGAGCAGGCGACGCTCGACCAGTACCGTGAGGCGGTCGAGCCGCTGCGCCGGGTCGTCATGATCGCCGCGCCGGTCCTCGTCGGCTTCTTCGCCGGTGTCGCTGCCTCCGCGCAGTGGCGGACGGTGCTGCTGGCGTTCAACAGCGAGCCCTTCGGCGAGACGGACCCCGAGTTCGGCATGGACCTCGGGTTCTTCGTCTTCCTGCTGCCCGCGCTGCGGTTCACGGTCGGGTTCCTCATCTCGGTGGTCGTGATCGCCGGTATCGCCGGGCTGATCACGCACTACCTCTATGGCGGGCTCCGGGTCGGCCCCGCCGCGGCGGGCGGTCCGCGGACCACCACCGCCGCGCGCGTCCACCTGGCCGTCATCGGTGCGGTGGGCCTGCTGCTGATCGCCGGCAACTACTGGCTGGACCGGTACTCGATCCTGACGAACGCGGGCGACCGGTTCGACGGCGCCTCGTACGCCGACGTGCACGCGGTGATCCCCGCCAAGGGCATCCTCACCGTGGTCGCGATCTTCGTCGCCGCGCTGTTCATCGTCACCGCCTTCCGTGGCGACTGGCGCCTGCCTGCGATCGGCGTCGGCCTCATGGTCGTGTCCGCCATCGCCATCGGCGGCATCTACCCCGCCGTCGTGCAGCGGTTCCAGGTGAACCCGAACGCGCAGGAGCTGGAGGCCGAGTACATCCAGCGCAACATCGACGCGACGCTGACGGCGTTCGACATCGACGACATCGAGAAGGAACAGTACGACGCGACGACGGAGGCGGAGGAGGGTGCGCTGCGTGCGGACGCCGACACCGCGGCCTCGATCCGCCTGCTGGACCCGCAGATCGTGTCGCCGTCGTTCCGTCAGCTGCAGCAGAACAAGCAGTACTACAACTTCGACGACTCGTTGTCCGTCGACCGCTACGAGATCGACGGCGAGTCCCGCGACACCGTGATCGCGGTGCGCGAGCTCAACCTCGACGGCCTCGGCCAGGACCAGCGCAACTGGGTCAACGACCACACCGTGTACACGCACGGCTACGGCGTCGTCGCCGCGTACGGCAACCAGCCCGGCCCGGACGGCCGTCCGGCCTTCTTCGAGGGTGGCATCCCTTCGCAGGGTGCGATCACCGACATGGAGGGCGAGTACGAGCCGCGCATCTACTTCAGCCCCAGCACCCAGACGTACTCCGTCGTGGGCGCGCCCGAGGGCACGAAGCCCTGGGAGCTCGACTACCAGGCGGACGACGCCGACGACGGCGGTCAGGTCAACACGACGTTCACCGGCGACGCCGGGCCCGAGGTCGGCTCCTTCGGGAGCAAGCTGCTGTACGCGCTGAAGTTCGGCGAGGAGCAGCTCCTGTTCTCCGACCGCGTGACGGGCGAGTCGCAGATCCTCTACGACCGTGACCCGCAGCAGCGCGTCAGCAAGGTCGCCCCGTGGCTGACCCTCGACAACCGGGTGTACCCGGCGGTCGTGGACGGCCGCGTGAAGTGGATCATCGACGCGTACACGACCAGCGACGCCGTCCCCTACTCCACGTCGACGCCGCTCGACGAGGCCGTCGCGGACACGCTCACCACTGCCTCCGGCGCTCCGGTCGAGCTGCCCGAGGAGGTCAACTACATCCGTAACTCGGTGAAGGCCACGGTCGACGCCTACGACGGTTCGGTCGACCTGTACGCCTGGGACGCCGAGGACCCGATCCTCAAGGCCTGGACCAACGTCTTCCCGGGCTCGATCAAGCCGCTCTCGGACATCTCCGCGGACCTGATGAGCCACGTGCGCTACCCCGAGGACCTGTTCAAGGTGCAGCGCACACTGCTCAGCCAGTACCACGTGACGGACTCCGCCGAGTTCTTCTCGGGCCAGGACTTCTGGAACAACCCGGCCGACCCGGTGTCGGGCGACGCGGCTACCGCGCCGCTCCAGCCGCCGTACTACCTGACGCTGAAGATGCCCGGGCAGGAGAAGTCGTCGTTCTCGCTGACGTCCACCTTCATCCCGGGCGGTAACACGGACCGTGAGGTGCTCACCGGCTTCCTCGCCGTGGATGCCGATGCGGGGACCGAGAAGGGCAAGAAGGCAGAGGACTACGGCAAGCTCCGCCTGCTCGAGCTGCCACGAGATACGACGGTGCCCGGCCCGGGTCAGGTGCAGAACAACTTCGACTCGAACCCGACGATCTCCGAGCAGCTGAACATCCTGCAGATCGGTGCGTCCACGGTGCGGCGGGGTAACCAGCTGACCCTGCCGGTCGGTGGCGGTCTGCTGTACGTGCAGCCCGTGTACATCCAGTCGACCGGCGGCACGCAGTTCCCGCTGCTGCGCAAGGTGCTCGTCGCCTTCGGTGACGACATCGGGTTCGCCGACACGCTCGACGAGGCGCTGGACCAGGTGTTCGGCGGTGACTCGGGTGCCCAGGCGGGCGACGCGGGTACTGCAGAGGACGAGGCGCCGATCACCCCGCCGACGGGTGAGGGCGAGCCGGGTACGGATCCGACGCCCGAGCCGTCCGGCGAGCCGAGCGCCGAACCCACCGGCGGCGCCGGCACGGGTGGTGCCGGGTCGACGGATCTGGACGCCGCACTCCAGGAGGCAGCCGACGCCATGGCGGACGCCAACGCCGCCCAGCGTGACGGTGACTGGACCGCATACGGCGAGGCGCAGGAGCGCCTGCAGCAGGCGCTGGAGGACGCGATAGCGGCCGAGGAAGCGCAGAGCTCGGCGGGCTGACCAGCCGCGCTCTGAGCGCACCATGACAGAGGCTCCCTGGTGTTCGCACCGGGGAGCCTCTGTCATGCTCAGCCGAGCCGGCGGGCCACCACCACCGAGTTGACGACGTCGTCGGTGGGATGGACCACCTCCAGCACCTCGAAGCCGGGCATGGCGCGCAGGTCCACCGGCGGGTAGAGGAGGGTGCGCAGGCCGCGCGCGCTCCGTGCGAGCAGCACGGTGCCTGGCCGCATCGAGCCGGCCATCCGCGCAAGGATTGCCGCCTTGGCGGACGACGTCGCCCCCACCAGCGCTGCGAGCACCACTGCGTCATGCGCCGCGAGGTCGACGTCGGCGGCGTCGGCCTGCTCGAACCGGACCCGAGGGGTACCGATCCGCGTGGTGACCCGTCGGGCGAGGGCGACCGCGACAGGGTCCCGGTCCAGGCCCACGACGGGGCAGCCGAGCGCGTCGGCGTACCCCACTGTGCTCAGGGGGAGCGGCCCGCAGCCGAGCACGGCGACGGACTTCGGTGTGCCGCCCGAGTGGATGAGCAGGCGCACCTCGAGGGCGGTGAGCCGGTGATAGTTGCCGAGGTACGGGAACTCGCTCAGTGCGGACGCCGAATCGGGCGCCGTCGCGATGCGTTCCGCCCAGGTGTGCTCAAGGGCTGTCTCGCCACGTGCGGCGATATCGCGGATGGCGTTCTTGCGATCCTCGACCTCCGGGTGCGCGAGGACGTCGAGGGCCTGACGGTCGGGCGCCGTGAGGACCGTCTGCACCAGCTCGCCGAAGAGCGCGTTGGTCCGGGGGTCCGGTCGCAGGTGGGGGAGTGCTGCAAGCTCGTCGGTGAGACGGACGATCCGGTCCGCGGTCAGGGTGGTGGCGCTCAGCTCCGTCGGCATGAGGATGATCGTTCCACGGCCGGATCGGTTCGATCGCTTGTGACCTGCGTCTCTACCGCCCGACCCGGTTTGCACTCAGCCCCAGGGCGTGCGTAAAGTAGGGGTTACCGCCGCGGGGTGGAGCAGTTCGGTAGCTCGCTGGGCTCATAACCCAGAGGTCGCAGGTTCAAATCCTGCCCCCGCTACAAAAGCGAAGTCGCAAGACATCGCGAACAGCCGGACCTACGAAATCGTAGGTCCGGCTGTTTTTATTTGCGGGTCGGTCCGGGCAGTCGGCCTGAGGGTGGCCGCGGCCGGGGACCCGCTAGTCCCGTGGCGCGACCCGGATGCGGTTTCCGTCGGGGTCAGCTGCCAAGAAGGTGCGGCCGAACCCCGTGTCCTGAGGCTCTTGCAGGACCGTGATGCCCTTGGACCGCCACGAGGCGAAGATCGCGTCGACCTCGTCGGACCCACCGACGGCCAGGCAGATCTCACCGGTCCGCGGGACGTCGGGCGAGAGGCCCTCGAACTGGCCGGACCACAGGGCGAGGTCAGCGCCCGGACCCAGGTCGAAGGCGATGTATCCCGGGGTCTCGAGGTACGGGCTCAGGCTGAGCAGATCGCCGTAGAAACGGGCTGCGGCCGGGGCGTCGTTCACGTAGACGATGGACACGACGGATGCGGTCATGGTGGTTCCTTCTGATCGGTGATGTTGAACGTGTCCACCAGCCTGGCCGGAATATGCGCCGGATCATGTCGCAATTTCTGGCAACGTGGAACCCGTGACACCGGACCGCTTCTTCTCCCTGATGCTGCTCCTCGAATCGCGCGATGCGGTGACGACGCACGACCTCGCGTCGGCGCTCGGCGTGTCCCTGCGGACCGTCACACGGGACCTGAACTGGCTCCGCGACGCCGGGCTGCCGGTCACCGCCCAGCGGGGTCGCTACGGCGGGGTCACCATGCTGCCCGGGACCGCGCTCGACCTGACGCGGCTCACGCCGGGCGAGCGGGATCACCTGTCGATCACGGGGCTGGACGAGAAGCAACGCGAGGAGCTGGACACGTCGGCCGAAAGCCGACGGGCACTGTCCAAGGTCGCCGTGACACGAGCAGCTCGGCCTGACGGGCTCCTGCCACTCACCGAGGTCGTGCACGTGGACAGCCGTCCCTGGCTCCGGGCGCGAGCCGATGGCGCGGCTCCGGCCGCGCTGGTCGGTCCGGTACGGCGAGGCCGCCGGCTACGGATCGACTATCAGAGCTCGAGCGGGGTGCGCGCGTGCGATCTGATCGTGGACCCTTACGGGCTGCTGGCCAAGGCCGGCGTCTGGTACCTGGTCGCGGACTGTGCAGGGGTGCCCCGGATGTACCGACTCGAGCGCATCACGGCGTGGAACGAGGTCGACCACCCACGGCGCATTCGCGAGAACCAGACCCTGGCCGCCGTCGCCACCGCGCTCGTCGAGCAGTGGGAGCACGACCATGCCATCGAAGTAAGCGCGACCATCGACCACGCGCAGCTGGATCGAGCGCGACGCATCCTCGGTCAGCGACTCATCGACCAGGACCGCCCCGCGAGATCCGCCGCCGGCCACGCTGTCACGATCCGATTCCGGCATCTGGAGGACGTGCGATCCCTCCTGCCGTTCGGGAGCAGCATCACCGTGCACGGACCGGCCGAGGTCACGGCCCGCCTCCACGACCTCGCCGCCGAGCTCTTCCACCACCACGGGCCGTCGGCGCCCTCGTGAACCGCCGCCCCATCGTCGGGATGCGCCTCAGTGCGCCAGGCCTGACGCGCACGCTGTCGCCAAAAACTGCCAAACGCTGACGACCTCTTGACCGGCCACGATGTCGGCTTCTATGGTCGGACCGGTCGCACGTGCCAAATCCTTTTGGCCTTGCCGTGGCAAAGGAGCCAACAACGATGGCTGACGCGAGTTCTTTCCCGTCGATCGAGATGTCCCGCAGAGCATTCCTCTTCGTCGGCACAGCCGTGACGGCTGCGGGGTACGTCACTCTCCCCTCGACGCACGCGTACGCCGCGTCGGAGTCACCGGCGACAGCAACCGACGAGCCGCCGCCCAACCGCTCCCACCGGACGCTGCTCGGGGTTCTCTGAGCCCACTTCTCCAGCCAGTTCAGACAACGAGACGGGACAGCCATGCCTTCGACGATCTATGACGTGACAACGTGGACCATTCCGGGAAGCCCCGCGACGACCGCGGGAACTGACATCGGCGCGATCATCAACAGCATCATCGCCGACATCAAGGCCGGTCAGCCGGCGCAGGGATCCAAGCCTGGCGCCGTGATCTACATCCCACCGGGCGACTACTCGCTGAAGACGCGCATCCTGATCGACATCAGCTATCTGCAGATCAAGGGCTCAGGGCACGGGTTCACCTCATCCAGCATCCGGTACAACTCCGGGAACACGTCCTCCTGGCACGAGATCTGGCCCGGCGGGAGCCGCATCCGGGTCGAGAACACCGACGGGAACGCCGAGGCGATCCTCATCCAGAGGGACGGTCTTCCCCGGCTGAGCTCGATCGAGCTGGTGGACTTCTGCCTGGACGGCGTGTCGTTCACTCCCGACCAGAACAGCTACCGCAACGGGAAGATCGGGATCCGGTCGACCACACCGACCGACTCCCTCCGGATCACCGGCATGGGGATGGTCTACCTCGAACGAGCCATCGTGGTTGTCGAGGCTGACGCGCTCCACATCACGAACAACTTCCTCTGCGAGTGCGGCAGCTGCGTCGAGCTGGTCGGCTCCGGCCAGGCGAGCATGGTCAACGACAACCTGATCGGCGCCGGTCCGGCGGGCTTCTCGATCTTCGCGGAGGACCACTTCGGGCTGATCATCTCGGGCAACAACATCTTCCCTCGCGGAAAGAGCTCGGTGCACCTCAAGAACGCCACCAACAACATGGTCTCCGCGAACCGCCTGCACGCCTTCTACTCCGGCATGATCACGATGGAGGGGGGCTGCCACAACAACCTCGTCTCGGCGAACCACTTCCTGCGCAACAGGGAGTCGTTCCCGGCGTTCCAGAACACTCCGCACCCCCAGGACGACCTGTTCGGTCTGGTCCATGTCCGGGGCAGCGGGAACACGGTCGTCTCGAACCACTTCTCGTTCGATGTCCCCAGCAGCACCATCACCCCTGCGGGCGCCAAGCCGACCATGGTGCTGGTGAGGTCCGGCGACAACAACTACGTCGCCACGAATCATCACGCCGCGAACGTGGCGGTGAACGCCGTCGTCCTCGACGGAAGCACCACCAACACCAAGGTCCTCGACTGCGGATCCTCGACCGAGTTCCAGGCTGCGAACGGCGCGACCTTCGGATTTCGCGCGACGCCGTAGCCCCGCGCGACCGCACCTCCATCCGCACCCGACAACGAAGTCAAGGACGGAGTCAAGATGTTTGTTCGACGCGCCCGCAGACTGCCCACGATCGCAGCGCTGGCTCTCGCGCTCAGCCTCACCTTCGCAGGGATCGTGCTCTTCTCCCCGACGCCGGCGGCAACAGCCGGGGAGGCGGCCGACTATCCGGAGTCGCCTTACGCGATCACCGACTACAGCGAACCCTTCCGCGGGCAGTTCCACTTCAGTCCGCAGAACGGCTTCATGAATGACATCAACGCGCCGCTCTACTACAGAGGCGTCTACCACCTCTTCTTCCAGCACAACCCCCACGGCCTCGCATGGGACACGGTCCACTGGGGTCACGCGACGAGCACTGACCTCCTGCACTGGGAGCAGCAGCCGATCGCACTCGAACCCGGAGTCCATCCGGGCAATCTCTGGTCCGGCGCGGGCTGGGTCGACGTGGACAACGTCACCGGGCTCAAGACGGGGAGCGACGATCCGATCCTCCTGTTCACGAACACGGAGGGCGTCAGCATCGCGTACTCGACCGATGGCGCGAAGACCTTCAAGATGTACGACAACGGCGCCAAGGTCATCAGCAACCCGGTCGAGAGCCGTGACCCGAAAGTCCAGTGGGACCCAGCGCACAACCGCTGGGTGATGGTCACGTTCCAGGCCGGTGCCGGCGCCGTGTTCTACACGTCGACCAACCTGCTCGACTGGACCCACCGGGGAATCTACTCGGCGAGCTGGTTCTCCGAGTGCCCGGATCTCTACAAGCTCCCCGTCGACGGCAGCTCGTCCAACGAGAAGTGGGTTCTCCAGGATGCCAGCGGCGAGTACGTGATCGGTTCCCTCGACGCGTCAGGCATGTTCGTCTCGGACTGGACGAGCCCGCAGCGGATGGAGTGGGGCATCTCAGGGGCCGCCTTCGCTCCCTCCACCTGGTACGCGCCGCTGACCTTCAACCAGTTCCCCGGCGGGAGGGTCGTGCAGATGGGGTGGCAGCCGAGCAACGCCGGCGTCACCTGGACCGGCAACGCGTCATTCCCCGTTGATCTCGCCCTCAAGACGTATCCCGAGGGCATCCGGATCACGCGCACCCCGATACCCGAGATCTCGACGATCCGCGCCACGACGCGGACGTGGGGGCCGCGCACCATCACAGCCGACGCCGCAAGCGATCCGTTCATCGGCGAGCTCGCGGACACCTACGAGATCAATGCTGTCTTCGACATCGCGAACACGACTGCCTCCGAGTTCGGGTTCCGGCTGCATGTGCGCCCCGACGGTTCGAGTGATCGGACCGTCTCCTACTCGGTCGGCGGACAGACGCTCTACGGGCAGTCGATGCCTCCGATCTCAGGCCGGGTGACGATCCGGCTTCTCGTCGACCGAGGGCAGCTCGAGGTCTTCGGGAACGACGGCAAGACCGTCGTGAGCGACAACGTCTCGTTCGATTCGTCGGCAGGTAGCCAAGGAATCCAGCTCTACGCATCGGGGGGCTCGGCGTCGCTGGCCTCGCTCAGCTTCTCCCGCATCGCATCCACCTGGAAGCCTGCTCCCGCGGGGAGAGCGCCCAACAACGCCATCGCATCGACGGCGCGACAGGACAAGTGCGTAGACCGCGACGTCGCCTCGGGACGGGTGCAGCTATGGGGCTGTCTCGGGAACACGCAGCAATCCTGGGAGCTGGACAGCCGGGGCCGGCTCTCCACCGGGGGAGTCTGCGCCGAGGTTCCGCCAGGGCAGACCGCCAACTTCACTCTCGTCAGCGTGGCGCCGTGCACCGGAGCCGCGAACCAGCAGTGGCGGCAGGGCAACTTCGGCTCGCTCATCAACCTCGCGTCCGGGCGTTGCCTGGACATCCCGGAGGCCGACTTCAGCAACGGCCGTCAGCTGCAGATCTATGACTGCGTGGGCACGCGGAACCAGAGCTGGGTCGGCCCACCAGGGCCGACGTCGGAGCCGGCGCGGGCCGCTATGAGCCGATCACCGGCGTCGCCCGCACTGCATTGAGGCGCCTGTCGGCGACGACCTGTGCCTCGGTCCCGGAGTCGAGGACCGTGTTCCGGGCCGATTCGGGATCGACCAGGACCGTCGTGACGATGAGACCGTCCGAGGCATCGGTAGCGAGCAAGGCATCCACCTGGGCCGCGAAGCAGGAGTCGCTCGTCGCGGCGTGCACGTCCAGGGCGACGATGTGATTGCTGGAGACGTAGTTGCCGGATCCCGCTACCACTCGGATGATGACCGGCGTCGAGCCGGGCGGCCGGATGCCCTGCGCATCGATGATCTCCGAGAAGTGGTTGCCGATGACGGAGTTGTTGCTGCCGCTCACGCGAAGCAGCCCGTAGGTGTCTTCCCGTCCGTTGTCGATCCCCAGAAAAGGCGTCCAGGGCTCGTGGTCCCGCAAGAAGTGATTGGCGGACACGAGGTTCTCCGAGCTCGTCGACTCAAGGACGACCATCCCTGGGTAGAACGAGTGCAGACGGTTGTTGCTGACGCTCGAGCGCGTGACTCCGCTGAGATGGACGCTGCTCGCTCCACGGGGAAATATGTTGTTCGCGGTGATCAGCAGCCCGCCATGGTTCTCGGCGTAGATCGAGTGTCCCTTGAAACCGGCTCCGATCAGGTTGTCGGTGATCTTGGACGCTTGCCCCCACCCGCGCAGCTCGATGCAGCTGCCGCACTCGGCGATGAAGTTGTCGTGGATCGAGAGCGCGTCCGCGTTGTGCAGCACGAGTGCGTGCTCGAGATACACGAATCCCATGCCGTTGATGCGGAACGAGTCGTTGGCACTCGCGACATGGATGCCCGTCTTGCCGTTGACGTAGGTGTTCTCGGGCTGCAGGTCCGAGCCGTCCGGGTCGAAGTGCAGTCCGTCGATGCAGAAGTTCGCGAACTCGAGCGAGCTGATGCGCGGGCTTCCGTCGCGCTCGACGTAGAAGGCGGCACCCTTGGACCCGTCCTCTCCTGCACCAGGGGCAAGGTCGACGAGAACGCGGCTGCCTCCGGGCCACAGCTCGTGCAGGTCCGGCACCTCGTCCTCGGGCACGTTGAACCGGATGCTCGAGGACGTGAAGCCGTGCCCGGCGCCTTCGATCCGGAGGAAGCTGATGTCGATCACGACCTGCGTGCGAAGGCGGTAGTCACCCGGCGGGATGTAGATGACGGCGCCGGGCTTTCCGCCGTCGGCCGTGACCGCCTGCCGTTGCTTGACGTCCGCGATGATGCTGTTGATGACCTGGCCGATGTCCTCGACCGGATCGCCGACGGGCCACGTCGTGACGTCGTAGTAGTTAGCGCCTGGCAAGAGCACTGCCCTCCAAGATCGTGAGACGCCCGTCGACCCACGCGACGGGCTGCGGGTCGGTGATCTCTCCCACCCAGCCGCCCTTTCCGTCGTTGTTGCGGAACGCGAGGAACTGCCAGTGCCCGGCACGGTCCTCCACCAGCCGCCCGACGTACAGGTGCTCGTCGGTGACCCGGTACGACTCCTCGGTCCTGAACGGCCCGGCGAGCGAGTCCGTCGGGAACGCCCATACGCCACCGGTCGGATCGTCCCCGCGCCGTGCGCGCGAGAGCTCCGATCCGAGGCAGGAGAAGAGGCCGACCGGACGGCCGTCGACGTTCACCGTCTGCACGACCTCGATGTGGCCGAAGCCTGCGCCGGGCTGCGAGAGCGGCGGCTGAACGGTCCACGCCTTCAGGTCGGGCGACGTGGCGTGACCGACGACCCCGCGGTCGTCGGCGTCACCGTGGTTCGCACGCGCGGTGATCAACATGTGCCAGATCTCACCGTCGCGGAAGACCCATGGATCACGCCAGGCCTGGTCCGGCCACTGCCGCGTCTCGGCTGTCTCGTACCACTGGGGATCCGGGGCGAGAACCTGCCGTCCGGGTTCACGGTGCCAGGTGAAGAGATCGGCCGAGACGACGGAGCTGATGCGCTGGTTCAAGCCTCCTTCAGCTCGGCTGACCGCCGTGTAGAACATGCGCCACATCCCGTCGTCCTGGCGCACCACGGACCCGGTCCAGGTCGCGAGGTCGTCGAAGTTCGGCGAGTCGTCAGGAAGGACGGCGTCTGCGTGCTCGGTCCAGCTCGACAGGTCCGTCGACGTCGCGTGCCCGATGGTCGCCCGCCAGTGTCGCCGGTCGGGATCGATGAGAGCGCGTGAGGCCTTGAGGAAGAAGAGGTGATAGCGGTCGCCGTCGTCGGCTGTCCAGAAGTCCCAGACCCAGGAAGAGGCAAGTCGAAGCATCGTGCACCTTTCAGTCGGCGTGTGGCGCGGCGACTGAACCTCGAATGACGAGTGGGCAGTCGAGAAGCGTGGGTTCGTCAGCGAGCAGCTTGCGGTCGGCCTCGCCGTGCAGGAGACGCACAAGGGTGTCGACCGCCCAGGCGCCCATCTCGTAGTGCGGCAGGGCGACCGTGGTCAGTCCGGGGAAGAGGTTCGCCGCGATCAGTTCCTGGTTGTCGAATCCGACGATCGAGAGATCATCCGGAATCCCGAGGCCGAGCTCCGTCGCCGCCCGGTAGGCGCCCATCGCCATCCGGTCGTTGTAACAGAACAGGGCTGTCGGGCGATCGCTCCTGCTCAGGATCTCTCGGGCCAGCTCGTAGCCCGGAAGCGTCTCCGACGGTGCCGACAGGACGAGCGCCGCGTCGTAGGGAATCTCGTGCTTCGCCAGGACGCTTCGGTATCCCTCGAGCCGGCCATGGGTGGCCGGCACGTCGTCGTCGTTGTTGAGGAAGCCGATCCGGGTATGCCCGGCTTTGACGAGATGCGTGACCGCGGCGATCGCGCCGCCCACCTCGTCCGGGACGGCCGCGGGAACGATCCCCGCCTTGTCGGTCGAGTCGATGAGGACGGTGGGGAGCCCTTGCAGATTCGGTGGCAGGGAGACCATCCGGTGGTACATCGTGGCGTACAGGACGGCGTCGACCTGCCGGTCGATGAGCGCCTGGACGTCGTCCTTGTGCGAGTTGGGACCGGACTCCCGATCCGTGTTGATGATGACCAGGGTCAGGTCGTGCTCCCGTGCCGCATTCTGCGCGCCGAGAATGATCCGGCCGGCGTGCGGGGTGGTCGCGATCTCCTCGCTGAGCAGGCCGATGAGCCCGGAGCGGTTCGTGCGTAGCGCCTGCGCTGCGCGGTTCGGTCCGTATCCGAGAGTCTTGGCGGCTTCGCGCACGCGTGCTCGCGTTTCCTCGGCGACCCGTGTATGAGGAGTGTCGTTGAGGACGTGCGAGACCGTCGTCACCGATACACCGGCCAGCTTGGCGACATCTCTGATTCCTGTGCTCTTCACGGCCATGATTCTTCCTCCGTGTTTCTCATGAGTCGCGCACTAGCCCTTGACCGCGCCGAGGGTGAGCCCCGCGACGATGTGCCGCTGGAGGAACAGTGTCAGCAGGATGACGGGGATCGAGTAGACGGCCGCAAGAGCCGTCATCCCGCCCCAGTCCAGTCCGAACTGGCTCTGGAAGTTGGCGATCACGACGGGAGTCGTCTGGGCACGCACCGAGGTCAGCAGGAGAGCGAACAGGAACTCGTTCCACGAGGCAAGGAAGGCGAAGATCGCGGTCACCGCGAGCCCACCGGACACGAGAGGCAGAACGACACGCACCATCGCCTGCGGACGGCTGCAGCCGTCGATCTGCGCGGCTTCGCCGAGCTCGTCCGGTACCGCCTCGAAGAAGCTCGCCATCAGCCAGATCGACAACGGGAGCGAGATGGTGGTGTGCGCCAGCGCGAGTCCGAACGAGGTGTCCGTCACCCCGAGGCCGCGCATGATCTCGACGAGCGGCGCACCGACCGCGATCGTTGGCACCATGCGCGTGACAAGTGCGGCGACGACGAACACCCGGCCGCTCGGTGTGCGGAACCGCGTGATCGCATAGGCGGCGGGTACGGCGAGAACGAGCGACAGCGCCGTGGAGACGACCGCCGTCACCACGCTGTTGATCAGCGCGGCCGGCACACCCTCACGAGCGAGCGCGGATACGTAGTTCTCCAGGGTCAATACCTCGGGGAACACGCTCGGCGGCACCGCGATCGCGTCGAGCGGCGCCTTGAAGGACGTGAGAAGAAGATAGATGAACGGAAAGCCGTAGAGGATGATCGCGGCCGCAAGAAGAAGCCAGAGGACGACGCGGCTGCGACCGCGGGTTTCGAGTGGATTCATCGTGCACTGCTTCCTGGACGCCAGATGAGAGTGATTGCGGCGATGGCGACTGCCAGCATCACGACGAGGTAGACGGTGCCCATCGCACTGGCGAGGCCCGGATCACCGAACCTGGTCATGGTCCGGTAGATCAGAAGGCTCAACGTCGTCGTGCTGCCCTGCGGTCCTCCGTCGGTCTGGATGAGGATGATGTCGAAGGCTCGAGCCGCATCGATGCCGCGCACGATGAGGGCGACCGCGATGACCGGTCGCAGCAGCGGAATGATGATGCTGAACAGGATGCGCGGATACCTGGCGCCGTCGATCCGGGCAGCCTCGATCACGTCTCCTGGGATGTTCTGGAGACCCGCGAAGAGCACGAGGGTGATGAACGAGGTAGTGAGCCAGATATCCGGGATCGCGACGGAGAACAGCGCGATGCCGGGGTCGCTCAGCCACTGGACCTGATCGGGGCTGGCGAGGATGCCCGCCTCGAAGAGCAGCTGATTGACGATCCCGAAGTTGTCGATGAGAAGGAAGCGCCACAGGAGTCCTGCCACGACGGGGGCGATCATGAGCGGATACATGAAGACCGTGCGGAACACGGCCGATCGCTGGCCGAGCGCGGTGAACAGCAGAGCGATGGCGAGTCCGAGGACGAACTCCATGCCGACGACGACGAGTGTGTACGCCACCGTTCGAACCGACGCCGACCGGAATGCGTCCGAGGCGAAGGCGTCCGCGTAGTTCGCGAGCCCGACGAACGTCCTCGGTGCGCCGGCGAACGGAGAGATCTCGAAGAAGCTGTCGTAGATGAATCGCGCGAGCGGCCACAGCACGAACGTCGCGAGGAACAGCACTGCCGGTGTCATGAGCAGCAGGGCGAACCGGCGGTCGCCGCGATCCTTGCGACCTGTTCGCGGGCGGCCCGAGGCCAGAACGGTGTGCGCCGTTCCGGCCACGGCGTGGCGGGAAGAGGTGTCCACGGGTGATGTCTCCTGAGCTCTGGATCGTCTACTCGACGATCGCTTCGATCTGACCCTTGGCCTCTTCGAGGAGCTTGCTCGTGTCCGCGCCGGGCTCGACCGCCTTCTGCAGCATCGGCACGAGCGCCGAGTCGACTATCTCCTGCCAGTCCTCGGTCGCCGGACGAGGCAGCGACCGGGCCGACTCGAGCGTGGTGACCAGCGCTGGATAGTTCTCGTACCCGGCCGCTCCGGCCTTGCTCTCGAAGGCGCTCTTGCGTGCGACGAGGCCCAGCGACGTGTCAGCCGAGAGGTCGTTGTGCTCGTACGCGAACCGGATGAAGTCCTTCGCCGCCTCCGGGTTCTTGCCGGTGGCCGGCGCCGAGAGGTACCAGGCGCCCGGGACACCGGCTACGCCGCCCGGTCCGCCGATCATGGGCGCCACGCCGATGTCGTCCTTGATGGGCGAGTCCTCGGGGGTCTGCCGGTAGGCATGGCCCCAGAACCGCATCATCGCGAGCTGCCCCTGGTAGAAGAGGTTCTGTGATCCCGCCCAGTCCAGCTGGGCAGCCCCGGAGGGGGCGTACGGAAGCAGGCTGACGTAGTAGTCGAGGGCGGCCTTGTGCGCTTCGTCGTCGATGGTGACCTCGTTGGTCTCGGCATCGAGGATCATGTGCTCCTCGCCGGCCTGAGACACGGTTGCCAGCCACTCGGTCTCCACCGCGGCCTTGACGTCGGTGCCGTAGAGATCGGTCTTGCCGTCACCGTCGGTGTCGCGCGTGAAGAACTCAGCGGCATCCTTGTACTGCTCCCACGTGGTGGGGGGAGCGAGCGGATACCCGTACTCCGCCTCGAAGTCGGCCTTGTTCTTCTGGTCCTCGAAGAGATCGGTGCGGTAGAAGAGGATCTCGGAGTTGGTCCATACCGGCATCCCGACGAAGTGGCCGTCCACCTGGGCCTCGGACACGAGACCGCCGAACAGGTCCGACTGCACGTCGTCGGTCACGATGTCGTCGATCGGTGCGAGCCCTGGCGCGAAGGCGGTCAGCCAGATGGCGTCGAGCGCGGCGACGTCGAACGACGGTTCTCCCGCCTTCAGCTCCGACGACACCCGATCGTAGAGGCCGGCGTACGGGAGCTCGACGAGCTTGACCTCCGTGCCCGTCTCCTCCTGGTAGAGGTCGGCCACGGGCTGAAGCTCGGCCTTGCCACCTCCTTCGACCACGACGGTCAGCGTTGTGCTGCCCGTGGTCTGCTCAGCAGTGCTCCCGCCGCCGACGCCGCAGCCGCTCAGCACGAGGGCTGAGGCGGCCACTGCTGCGGCGGCAGCGGGAACGCGCCGGACGCGGCCCTCTGCGTGCATTCGAAACTTCGTCACTCCGGACTCCACTCGTCATTGAGGTTGAGGTGCAGGTTCTCAGTGGCCAAAACGTATTGGCAAATCGTCTTGGCATGAGATTAGCGGTGCGGTCCCCAACGCGCAACGTTCGTCCGGAAGAGCGGTCCTACACGGCAGGTCCCACCTCCTCCAGCACGACGACCGGAATCACCCGGGGACTCCGTGCCGCATAGGCGCGGTAGACCGGGGCCAGCTGGACCATCAGCTCCCACAGCCGTGCCCGCTCGGCGCCCTCGGCCGTCCGTGCCCGGACGGCGAATCTCCTGGCGAGCACCTGGATCTCCGCCTCCGGGTGTTCCACCAGGTTGAGGTACCACTGCGGGTGCGTGGCGGTGACGACCGAGCCGGAGGCCACGAGAACGTGGCGGTCGCCGTCCTGGCCGTAGAACAGGGCGGTGCGGTGGAGCCTGCCCGTCTTCCTGCCTCGGTGCGTGAGCAACAGGTTCGTCACCCCGGCTTCGAGATGGCCGCTGGCGCCGTCCGTGTCGAGATAGCGGCGCACGTGCTCCGCGACCGACGGGTCCGGGCTCTCGGTAGTGTCGTTCATGCGCTCGCCCGGGCTCGCCAGATACGGCTGCGCAGGTCGTGGCCACGGATGACCTGGATGCGCCAGGGAGCGAGGCGGAGCACACGAAGCTTCGGGCCGGACGGCCCGGTCCAGAACCGGCCGAGGTCGTACCCGGCTCCCTGCGGGCTGCCGGCTCGGTAGAGCTCCCAGACGTGCCGGCGCTCGTCGACGTCCTCCGTCCAGCTTCCTACCGCGTCGATGGCCACCTGGTTCTGGCGTGGCGACCAGTACGAGAAGGTCGTGTGCGGGTTGTTCGCCAGGTGCGCTTCCTTCACCGGCGTCCGGTAGGTGGCGAGCCAGCCGGACGGATCTCCGTCAGGCCTCTCCCAGACCGGGATGAGTACGCGTGCTCGTGGTCGGCCCTTCTGGTCGACGGTCGTCATGGTCGCGTAGACGACGTCGCCGACCGTGGCGTCGAACTCGGCCTGGATGTCCGCGAAATCGGTGGTCGCGCCCTTGGGGTCGGCTGGTGCGGTGAGTGACATGGCTGCTCCGTCTGCGTCCGAGGTTTGGTTACCTATCGACCTGTCGGTTCCCTCTTGTAACTGACCCCACTCTGAGGGAGCATCAGCAGGTATGGAAGAGAGCACTTTTGACGCACCCAGTTACTGCGCGGGTACCGAGGGGGAGTTCGACGTCGCGAACTGGGACTCCCGCCATGACTGCGACGTCCGGCAGATACTCGACCGGGTCGCCGACAAGTGGTCGCTGCTGGTCATCGCCCTGCTCGAGCGCCGGAGCCTGCGGTTCACCGAGCTCAAGCGCGAGATCGACGGCATCAGCCAGCGCATGCTCACCCAGACACTGCGGCACCTCGAGCGCGACGGGCTCGTGCGGCGCACCGTGTACCCCGTCGTGCCGCCGCGGGTGGACTACGACCTGACGCCGCTCGGAGCGAGCCTGCACTCCACCATCAAGGCGCTCGTCACCTGGACGGAAGAGCACCAGCGGGAGATCGCCGGTGCGCGCAACCAGTACGACCGACGAGCGGACGACGCCGCCCTGGTGGCTGCCGCGCGGGCGTGATCGCGGTCCGTGACATCAAGGGAGAAGTCATGACGACTGCGGATGTCGAGAACTCGTCGGCGGCTCCGTCCCAGGGATGACGGCGGCCGCAGGGGCCGCGCCGAACCGGAGGAAAAGGCCATGCGAAAGCTCATAGTCCAGCAGTGGGTCACCGTCGACAACATCGCGGCGGAGGAGGACGGCGGGCTCAGCTTCGTGACCGTGGCGCCCTTCACCGAGGACGAGCAGAGCGCGTACAAGACGAACGTCATGGAGTTCATCGACTCGGTCGACACGATGATTCTCGGCGCGAACACCTATGCCATGTCCAAGGACTACTGGCCGCACGCGAAGGACCAGGGCGTGTACGGCGAGAAGCTCAACGGCCTCACCAAGTTCGTCGCGTCCTCGAAGCTGGACGACGCTCCCTGGGGCGACTTTCCCGCCGCGACGGTGACGAGCGACGCGGTGGCGACCGTCCGGGAGCTGAAGGGGCAGAGCGGTAAGGACATCTGGCTGTGGGGAAGCCTGCAGCTCATGCGCTCGCTGCTGGACGCCGGTGTGGTGGACGAGGTCCAGATGCGGGTCTGCCCGACGTCGCGTGGCAAGGGAACACGTGTCTTCGAGGACCGGCAGGACATGGAGCTGCTGGAGGCCACCGGGTTCGTCAACGGCCTGGTGCTCCTGCGCTACGCGATCAAGAAGTGAGCGGACCCGCGAACGGGAAACGGCACGGTCCTGCCACCAAGGTCGGTGGCAGGACCGTGCCGGTCCAGGTCAGTCCAGTTCTCGCGCCAGGATCACATGTTCACGCGGATCCCGAAGTCACCGCCATAGACGTTCGTCACGTGCACGCTGGTCGAGGTCCGCGGCGACGACGCCTCGACCATCTGACCATTACCCAGGTATATCGCGACGTGATAGGTGCTCGACCAGCCGCCCCACATGATCAGGTCGCCGCGCCGCAGGTTGCTCATCGAGACCTTCGTGCCCTTGTTCAGGTGCGCACCGGTGTACGTGCCGATGTCGACGCCAGCGCCCTGCCAGAACGCGTACTGCGTCAGGCCCGAGCAGTCGAATCCGAACCGGCTCCGGTCGTCGTAACCGCCAGGGCTGCAGCAGACGCCGTAGGTCGGGCCGTACTTGTTGCCGCCGCCCCACGAGTAGGTGTAGCCCTGGCCGGTCTGCGCCAGAGCGGCCTGGATGACGCGTTCGACCTTCTGCGCGTAGTCACCACTGGTGTCCCCACCGGGTTCGCCCGGGTCGACCGGGCCGCTGGAGACTGGGCAGGCGGCCGTCGTGACGAACTTGTGGGAGGCGTTGTTCTGGTAGAGCGTGCTGTTCAGCCGGCCCTTGAAACCTGCGGCCACCTTCTGCGAGGAGCCGCCGTAGTAGCTGTCGTAGTAGATGCAGACCGTCTTGCTGGAGCGGTTCCAGACGGAGGCCGCGTTGTTCTTGACGCACTCGCCCTGGCCGGTGCCCGCACCCTTGTAGTCGAAGCACGACGGCTGCGTCGCGCCGTAGTCACCGGTCGAGTCGGTGAAGTCCGAGATGGACCCCGTGTTGTCGCCGTTGTGGAAGTAGCAGAGCTCACCGGTCTCGCAGGTGCCGCTGCGCGATCCGCCGCCCGGGGTGGTCGCGCCGACGAACTTGTGGGAGGCGTTGTTGTTGTAGAGGGTGCTGTTGAGCTGCCCCTTGAACCCGGCGGCGACGTTCTGGTAGGAGCCCCCGTAGTTGCTGTTGAAGTAGACGCGGACGGTCTTGCCGGAGCGGTTCCAGACGGAGGCCGCGTTGTTCTTGACGCACTCGCCCTGGCCGGTGCCCGCACCCTTGTAGTCGTAGCAGACGGGCTGCGCGTCACCGTAGCTGCCCGCGGACTCGGTGAAGTCGGAGATCGACCCAGCGTTCCGGCTGTTGTGGTAGTAGCAGAACTCGCCGGTCTCACACGTGCCGCTGCGGGCGCCGGTGTCGGTCCCGGCGGTCCCGGCGAACTTGTGCGAGGCGTTGTTGTTGTACAGGTCCGCGCTGAGCTGTCCCTTGTACCCCGCCCCGATGTTCTGGTACGCGCCGCCGAACGCGGTGTTGAAGTACACGCGGACCGTCTGGCTGGACCGGTTCCACACCGAGGCGGCGTTGTTCTTCACGCACTCGCCCCGGCCGGCGCCGGTGCTCTTGAAGTCGTAGCACGACGGCTGGGTTGCGCCCAGGTCGCTCATCGATCCGGTGAAGTCCGAGACGGACCCCGCGTTGTCGCTGTTGTAGTAGTAGCAGAACTCACCGCTGTCGCAGCGCCCGTCCCGGGCCGCGGCGGACGCGGGTGCTGCCACACCCACGACGGCAGCCAGCATCGAGGCCAGCAAAGCGATCACCGCGAGAAGCGCAGGCGCTCTCCTCATGAATGTTTCCCCCCTCGACGGGTCGCACGGCGACCCGGTGGTTCAGCCTGCCGGTGCGGCATTCCGCATCGGCCAGGGAGACATTCGCACGTCCTGGAACATCCCGGAATGGGAAGAGGTACCCATCGGAGCGGTTCCGCTCGCCGACGGCCGCACGTCGTCCGGAGTTCACCGTCCGGTCAGCGGCCGGCGCTTGCATGAGCAGGATCAGCGGGCACTCAGCAGGTACCGATCCACCGGTACCGATCCACAGGTGCAGAGACAGCAGTACAAGGAGACGACAATGCGCGGAAGAACCATCGTCGGCGCGGCCCTCGCGGCCGTGACCCTGCTCGCGGGGCTGGCCACGCCGGCGTCGGCCACCTCGCCCGGATGCGCCGTCGACCTGGGTGAGCCGCACGACGCCGCGCACGCCCACAACGACTACGAGCACGAGCGCCCGCTGTACGACGCGCTGTCCCACGGTTTCACCAGCGTCGAGGCGGACGTCTGGCTGGTCGACGGCGAGCTGCTCGTCGCGCACGACCTCGTCGACGTGGACCCCGACCGGACGCTGGAGAGCCTCTACCTCGACCCGCTGCAGGACCTGACGCGCGGCCGCGGCCGGAGCGTCTACCCCGGCTGGGACGGCAGCCTGCAGCTCCTGATCGACATCAAGTCCGAGGGCGAGACCACGTACGCCGCCGTCCACGAGGCGCTCGCCGAGCACGCGCGGCTCATGACGCGCACCGTGCACGGCAAGGTGCGGACCGGTCCGGTGACCGCCGTCATCAGCGGCAACCGGCCGCTGGAGACCATGCGTGCACAGCCCGTGCGGTACGCGTTCTACGACGGGCGGTCCGGGGACCTGGGCTCCGGCCTGCCCGCGAGCCTGATGCCGCTGGTCAGCGACAACTGGACCAAGCTGTTCACCTGGCAGGGCGTGGGCCCGATGCCCGCCGCCGAGCGGGAGCGCCTGCACACGTTCGTGGACCAGGCGCACGCAGCGGGCTACCAGGTCCGGTTCTGGGCCACCCCGGACCAGCCGGGCGCGGCACGCGACGCGGTGTGGACCGAGCTGGCGGCCGCCGGCGTCGACCACATCAACACGGACGACCTGCCCGCTCTGGACGCCTTCCTCACGACCCACTAGCTGCCGCTTGAGTGCTGGCTATCTGCGCTGTCCAGGGTCAGAAGGGCGCAGATACCCAGCACTCAACGGGGGTGGGGCGTCGTAGGGTCGGGGGCTATGAGCAACCAGTCGTTTCGGGTCGGCGAGCTGGAGGCCTTCGAAGGTTTCCGGCCGCGTCTCGAGGCCATCGCCTACCGCCTCCTGGGCTCCGCCGCGGAGGCCGAGGACGCCGTCCAGGAGACCTTCCTGCGCTGGGAGGCCGCGGACCGTGAGCAGCTCAGGGTGCCGGAGGCCTGGCTGACCCGGGTGCTGACGAACCTCTGCCTCACCCAGCTGGGCTCGGCGCGCGCCCGGCGGGAGGTCTACGTCGGCCAGTGGCTGCCGGAGCCGGTGCTGGGCGGCGACCCGATGCTGGGTCCGGCGGACACCGCTGAGCAGCGCGACTCCGTGTCGACGGCGGTGCTGGTGCTGATGGAGCGTCTCAGCCCGAACGAGCGCGCCGTCTACGTGCTGCGGGAGGCGTTCGCCTACTCGCACGCGGAGATCGCCGAGATGCTCGACATCACCGAGGTCGGCAGCCAGCAGATCCTCCACCGCGCCAAGCAGCACCTGGCCACCGAGCGGTCGCGCGCCGACGTCGACCAGGCCGCCGCCCGGCAGGTGGTGGAGGAGTTCCTCGCCGCCGCCATGAGCGGCCGGACGGAGCCGCTGATCCGGCTGCTGACCTCCGACGCGATGGGCGTGGGCGACGGCGGCGGCAAGGTCCCCGCGCGTACCAAGCCGTTCTTCGGCGCCGAGGCCGTCGCGAAGTTCCTGCGCGGGCTCTTCAAGCCCGCCGAGGCCAAGCGGGCGGCGCTGGGCGGGAGCCCCGACATCTACGCGTGGACGGCGAACGGCAGGCCCGCGCTGGTCGCAGTGGTCGAGGGCACGCTGGTCGGTGTCATGACCCTCGAGTCGACCGACGACGGCATCACCGCGGTGCTCAGCCAGGTCAACCCGGACAAGCTCGGCCGAGCCGCGCGGCAGTGGGCGGCGTCCGACCACGGCGAGCCGATCATCAAGGGCTGGTGAGCGGCGTCACATCCGTGGTGTGTCAGGGATCGCACAGCTGTCCCGTTCAGGAGGCACAGACCTTCCACGACAGGAGCTGAGTGGCCCATGAAGCACCGCATAGTCATTCTCGGAGCCGGGTACGCCGGGGCCTCCGCCGCCGGGCGGGTGGCGCGGCGTCTGCACGCCGACGACGTGGACATCACCCTGGTCAACGCCGAGCCCGACTTCGTCGAACGGGTCCGCCTGCACCAGGTGGCGGCCGGGCAGGAGCTGCGACCGCGGCCGCTGCGCGACCTGCTCGCCGGCACGGGAGTCGCTCTGCACGTCGCGCGGGTCACCGCCGTCGACGTCGACCGCAAGGTGGTCGCCCTGACTGATGCCGATGGCGGCGCGGCCGAGCTCGGCTACGACACGCTCGTCTACGCCCTGGGCAGCTCGCTGGCCCAGCACGGTGTGCCCGGCGTCGCCGAGCACGCCTACGACGTCGCGAGCCGGCCGGGCGCGCTCAGGCTCCGCGACCGGCTCGCCGAGCTGGCCCCCGGCGGCCGGGTTGTGGTCGTCGGCGGCGGCCTGACCGGCATCGAGGCGGCGAGCGAGATCGCCGAGGCACGTAGCGACCTGGACGTGGCGCTCGCGGTCCGGGGCGACCTGGGTGACTGGCTCTCGCCGGCCGGGCAGCGGCACCTGCGCACTGTCTTCGACAGGCTCGGCGTCACCGTGCACGAGCGCGCCGACGTCGAGCAGGTGGGCGCCACCGAGGTGCTGACCGGCGACGGCGCGACGATCCCGGCGGACGTCACCGTGTGGTCGGCGGGGTTCGCGGTGCACCCGATCGCGGCCGCGACGGCCCTGCGGGTCTCGGCGAGCGGCCAGATCGTCGTCGACGGCACCATGCGGTCGGTCTCCCACCCGGACGTCTACGCGGTGGGCGACGCGGCGTTGGCCGACGGCCCGCTGGGTACGCCGCTGCGGATGTCGTGCGCCTCGGGCATCCCGATGGCCTGGCAGGCGGCCGACTCCATCGCCGCGCGCCTGACCGGCGGGAAGCTCCCGAACATGCCTCTGGGCTACGTGCACCAGTGCATCAGCCTGGGCCGGCAGGACGCCGTCATCCAGCTGGTCACCGCCGACGACCAGGCCAAGCCGGCCGCACCCGGCGGGCGCCTCGCCGCCGGATACAAGGAGCTGATCTGCAAGGGCGCGGCGTACATGGTGGCCCACCCTCTGCCATACCCGGCCCGACGCCGCCGCCTGGCCGCGCCGGCCCGCACGACCAGCCCGAGCCGCGTCTAGTCTTGCGCCATGAGCGACAGGCCAGTCATCCTCCTGGTCGTCGGCGAGCACGCAGACGTCGTCGAGCAGGAGTTCCGCGCCCGGTACGACCGCGACTACCGGTTAGAGGTCGCGGTGGGCTTCGACGCGGGCCTGGACCGTGCGCGGGACCTGGTGCGCGACGGCGCGCAGATCGCGATGGTCGCGGCGGAGCACGTCCTGGACGAGGGCACGTCGATCGAGTTCCTGCACCACGTGCCCGCCATCGTCGCGACTGCGCGGCGTGTGGCGCTCGTGTGGTTCGACGACTTCGCCGACGCCATCGACGACCTGCGCGCGGCGGCGCTGCGGCGTGACATGGACACGTTCGTCGTGATCCCGCGCGGCCCGCGCGACGAGGAGTTCCACACCGCGCTGATCGAGCTGCTGTCGGAATGGGGGTGGTCGGTCGGGCGGCCGCTGGTGACCGTCAACGACCTGGTCGCGGAGCCCGGCGACCGCGAAGCGGCGGCGGTCCGGGACCTCCTCGAGCGCCTGGGCTTCCCGTACCGTTCGCTCGCGCCGGGTGACGACGAGGCGCAGGAGATCGTCGAGGCCGCAGGGGTCGGCGCGCAGCTCCCGCTGGTGCGGACCTTCACCGGCCGGGTGCTCTCGGCGGCGACACCCGCGGCGGTCACCGAGGCCATCTACGGCGGGTTCGACTCGATCCCCGACGGTGTGATCGCGGACGTGGCAATCGTCGGTGGTGGCCCGGCTGGTCTCGCCGCGGCCGTCTACGCGGCGTCCGAGGGGCTGGCCACGGTGATGCTCGAGCGCGACGCCATCGGTGGCCAGGCCGGGTCGAGCTCGATGATCCGCAACTACCTCGGCTTCCCGCGCGGGATCTCGGGCATGCGGCTCGCCCAGCGGTCCCGCATCCAGGCGGGCCGGTTCGGCGCGCAGTTCTTCACCGGGCGCCCGGCGATCCGGGTCGAGCCGGGACCGGCGAACGAGCCCGAGCACCAGCACGTGCACGTCGCCGGCGCCCAGATGTGCGCCCGGACCGTCGTCATCGCGACCGGGGTGAAGTACCGCCGCCTGGGTGTGCCCGCCGTCGACGACCTCGTGGGCGCCGGCGTGTACTACGGCGCGGCGACGTCGATGGCGCGCGAGCTGCAGGACCGTGACGTCTACGTGGTCGGTGGCGGCAACTCGGCGGGGCAGGCCGCCATCCACCTCGCCAAGTTCGCGGGCGCGGTGACGATAGTGGTCCGGCGCGAGAGCCTGGCCGAGACGATGTCGGCCTACCTGATCCGCGAGATCGAGGCGACGCCGAACATCCAGGTGTGGACCCGGACCGTGGTCACCGACGGCGGCGGCGACGGCCGGCTGCAGTGGCTGCGGCTCGCGAACCTGGACACCGGCGAGCCGTTCAAGACGCTGGCCGACGGCCTGTTCTGCCTGCTCGGCGCCGAGCCCGACTGCTCGTGGCTGCCCGAGGGCGTGGCGCTCGATGAGCGGGGGTTCGTGCTCACGGGCCGGGACGTGCCGCGGGAGTTCTGGGTCGACGGCCAGCCACCGGCCAGCCTGGAGACGACGGTGCCGGGCATCTTCGCCGTCGGCGACGTGCGCGCCGGCTCGATGAAGCGGGTCGCCTCGGCGAGCGGCGAGGGCGCCTCCGTCCTCCCGCTGGTCCACGCCCACCTGGCGCAGATCCGAGCCCGGGAGTTCGCGACCTAACCGTCCGGCTCCGTTGAGTGCTGGATATTCGCCCTTCCAGACGTGTTGGAGGGACGAATATCCAGCACTCAACGATCGGTCTGGTGGAGGCGGCGGAGTTCCTCGCCTAGGGCCGCCATTCCTCGGGCTAGGCCGCGCAGGTCGTCCAGCGGGATGCGCAGGAGGATCTCGTCGGCGAACTCCGGGCGCGCGGCGACCAGGCGGCGCATCGCGGACCGGCCGTGCTCGGTGGCGTGGATCCGGCGGACGCGCGCGTCGTGCGGGTCGCTCGTGCGCTCCACCATGTCCTGCGCGACGAGGCGGTCGAGCAGCCCGGACATCGAGGCCATCGAGACGCCGAACGCCTCGGCGAGCCCGCTGCTCGTCATGCCGTCGTCGGTGGTGACGAGCATCGTGAGGACCTTGAGCTGCTGGATCGTGAGCTCCACGGTGAGCAACGGGGTCAGCAGCGTAGGGAGCGCGCCGGTCTCGAACGCGACGCTGAGGCTCCGGATCTGCTCGGTCAGGCGCGCGCGCTCGGCGTCCCCGGTCGTTGTCACGTCCCCACCGTAGTTCGTGCGCCGTCGTGCGGCGCGATTTACTTAGGATCGGCCTAACCTATTTACTTAGGACCGGGTTAAGTTTATCGTCCCACCCATGACAACTTCACCCCAGGAGTCGCCGGTCCTCGAGGAGCTGGACGTCGCCGCGCTCCGCGCGAGGTACGCGGCCGAGCGCGACCGCCGCATCCGGCCCGACGGCGCCACCCAGTACCGTCGCGCGGCGGGCTCCTTCGGCTACTACGCCAAGGACCCCTACACGCCGCGCGTCGAGCGCGAGCCGCTGACCGACTCCGTGGAGGTGCTCGTCGTCGGTGGCGGCTTCGGGGGACTGGTCACCGGAGCCCGCCTGCGCGAGGCCGGCGTCGAGAGCCTGCGGATGATGGACGAGGCAGGCGACTTCGGCGGCACCTGGTACTGGAACCGCTACCCGGGCATCCACTGCGACATCCAGTCCTACGTGTACCTGCCGCTCCTGGAGGAGGTCGGTGCGGTGCCGGAGTGGCGCTACGCGCCCGGTGAGGAGATCCGGCAGCACGCCGTGGCGATCGCGCAGAAGTTCGGGCTGTACCGCGACGCCGTCTTCCACACCCGCGTGACCGCCCTCGACTGGGACGAGACGACGGCGGAGTGGGTCGTCCAGACCGACCGCGGCGACCGCATCCGGGCGCGCTTCGTGATCACCTCGTCCGGCACCCTCACGGAGCCCAAGCTGCCGGGTATCCCCGGCATCGAGACGTTCCGCGGCCACACGTTCCACACCAGCCGGTGGGACTACGGCTACACCGGCGGCGACCAGTTCGGCGGCCTCACGGGGCTCGCCGACAAGAAGGTCGCCGTCGTCGGCACGGGTGCGACAGGGGTCCAGGTGATCCCGTTCGTGGCGCGCGACGCCGAGCACCTCTTCGTCTTCCAGCGGACGCCGTCGTCGGTGGACGTCCGGGACAACCGGCCCACCGACCCGGAGTGGGCGGCATCGCTCCGGCCCGGCTGGCAGCGCGAGCGGATGGACAACTTCCTGTCGGTGGTCTCCGGCGAGCCCGTCGACGAGGACCTGACGCAGGACGGCTGGACGTCCACCGCCCAGCTGCAGCGCAAGGTCATCACCGGCGCCCTCGACACGAGCGTGTCCGCCGAGGAGCGCGAGCGGATCGACGAGCTCGTCGACCTCGCGAAGATGAACCAGATCCGCGCCCGGGTCGACGACGTGGTCACCGACCCGGCGACCGCCGAGCTGCTCAAGCCCTGGTATCGCTACATGTGCAAGCGGCCGACCTTCAGCGACGTCTACCTCCCGACGTTCAACCGCCCGAACGTCACCCTGGTGGACACCGCGGACTTCGGCGGGATCACGCGGATGACCGAGACCGGGGTGGTGGTCGGCGACGTCGAGTACGACGTCGACTGCGTCATCTTCGCCACCGGGTTCGAGGTCGGTGTCTCCGGCGTCATGTCCGGCACCATGCCGGTGCGGGGCAAGGGTGGGCAGATGCTCCTGGAGGCCTGGGGCCGCGGGCCGCGCACGCTGCACGGGTTCTACAGCCACGGGTTCCCGAACCTCTTCCACCTCGGGTCCCTGCAGAACGCCAACTCGGTGAACTTCACGCACATCCTGCAGGAGCAGGCGGAGCACATCGCTGCCGTCGTAGCGGAGGGCCGCGCGGCCGGTGCGCGCTACATCGAGCCCACCGAGGACGCGCAGGCCGGCTGGGGGCAGACCATCCGGGACACCGCCCACGACAACAGCACGTTCCAGGCGGAGTGCACCCCCGGCTACTACAACCGGGAGGGCGCGGGCGTCGGCGGCAGCTTCTCCTACGGCCCCGGACCCGTCGCCTTCCACCGCCTGCTGCGCGAGTGGCGTGCGAACGGCATCGGCGACGTCCTGGTGGCTGGCCGGTGACCGCGCACCGGACGCCGGCCGCGCGCGCCCGCGCGCTACCGGCCCGCGCGCTGCCCGCCCTCGCGGCGGTCGGCCTGCTGCTCGGCTGCGCCGCCCCCGGAACCGCCGACGCAGCCGCGGGCGGGCGCCCCCGCGACCCGGCGCCGGAGCGGACGGCGACCAGGCTGGTCCAGGTGACCTCCGTGCACCAGGCGACGGGGATGACCCTGCTCGAGGGCCCGACCTTCGGCCCGGACGGCAGCCTGTTCGTCGTCGACGTGACCGCCCCGGCGGGCGAGCCGAAGGTACTGCGGGTGGACGTCGACACCCGCGACGTCGTCCCGGTGTACACGAACGAGACCAGCGCGTACACGTCCGCCCAGTTCAGCCCGCACGACGGCAGGCTATACCTCACCGACTTCGTGAGCGGCGGCATCGACAGCATCACCGCCGACGGCGGCGATCCGCGGACGTTCTTCGCCGGCGACGTCGAGGGGGAGCCGATGCGGCCGGACGACGTCGCGTTCGACGAGTCCGGCAACCTCTTCGTCACCGACACGACCGGCTACGCGGATCCGTACTGGGAGCCGCAGGGCCGCGTCGTGCGGATCGACCGGGAGACGGCCGAGGCGACGGTCCTCGCGCGGGACCTGCCAGCCCCCAACGGCATCTCGTTCACCCCGGACTTCGACGCCCTGTGGGTGAGTCACAACACCGGGAACCGCGTCGACTACCTACGCCTCGACGAGGCCGGGACCGAGGTGACGACCGCCCACCCCGCCATCCACTTCGACGGCGGGCACACCCAGATCGACTCCACCGCCGTCGACGCCGCGGGGAACGTCTACCAGGGCGTCCACGGCCAGGCCAAGGTCTTCGTCTACAGCCCGACCGGCGAGCTGCTCACGACGGTCTCTCTGCCGCCCAGGGCCAAGGGGCTGACCTCGGTGACCAACTTCGCGATCAGGCCGGGCACCACCGACGCCTATCTGACGGTCAGCGGGACGGCGGGCGGGTTCGTCTACGAGTTCGAGGCGCTCGCGGGCGGTATCCGCCAGTCGAACGGCGGCTGAGGAGCACGCCCCCACTCCGGGGGACCGCCGTGCAACTTTTCGCCCTCGCGCAATTCTCCAGGTTCCTGCTTACCGTTTCGACTGTGAAGCACACCCCAGGGGGACTGGGCGTACTCGCGACAGCGGTGCTCGTCGCGCTCGGCGCCGCCATTCCAGCGATCTCGGCGTCGGCGGAGACCAGCCCCGGATGGGCGGACTGGGACCCGCTGACCGGTTCGGCGGGCGACTGGTCGACGACGGTGCGGCTCCCGGCCCGCGGCTTCCCCGCCGCGACGGTGACCTCCGACTCGCGGGGCGGCGTCGGCGTCGTCTCCGGCGCGTCCTCGTGGCTCGGTCCGGCGACACCGCCGGGCGAGGCCTTCGGACCGAGCCGTGGCCGGCAGTACCTCAACCTCCGCCCGCGGGCCGACCGGCCCGCGACGCCGTCGACCACCACCTACACCTTCGAGCACCCCACCCCGGCGGGCGGCTGGGCGCTGGTGCTGGGCGACATCGACGCGGACCGTGCGGTCGTGACCGCACGCGGCGCGGACGGCCGGCTGCTCGCCGGCGCGGAGCTGGGCTGGCAGGGCGGCTTCAACTACTGCCAGGCGGCGGGGTCGCCGTCCTGCGCTGGGGCGCCGGAGGACGTGCCGACCTGGGACCCGGCCACCGGCGAGCTGCTCGGCAACGCTGCCGCCGCCGACACGTCCGGTGCCGCGGGCTGGTTCCGGCCCACCGCGCCGATCAAGAGCCTGACCGTCGAGTTCTACCAGCGCAGCGGCTTCCCGGTGTACCAGACGTGGTTCGCATCCCTGGCCCGCGACCTCGCCGGGACTGTGAACCTGGTGGACGCGGACGGAGCGCCGCAGGGTGTCCTGCCCGGCGCGACTCTCACGCTCCTTGGCCCGGACGGCGCCGAGCTCGACACCGCGACGTCGGACGAGAGCGGGCAGTACATCTTCCCCGGCTACGTCGCGGCGCCCGGCTACCGTGTGGAGCTCACAACGCTCCCGGAGGCGGACGACGCCTACCCGCACGGGCTGATCCCCTCCGGCGAACGGGTGGTCGACGAGATCGACCTCAGCTCCGCCGACGCCACCGGCGTCGACCTCGCGGCACGCGAGATCCGGCCCGTCGCCGTGAGCGGCACTGTGCTCACCGACGACGGTGCCCCCGTCCCCGGCGCGACCGTCACGCTCACGCCGGTCGGCGGCGGCACCCCGCTCACCGCGGTGACGAGCTCGTCCGGCGAGTACCTGATCGACGACGTCGGGTGGGACGACGGCGACGACCAGGCGCAGGACTACACGTTCGCGCTGAGCGGCCTGCCCGAGGGTTACGTGACGGCCGCCTCGCCGGACGACATCACCGTGGCGGTCGGTCAGGAGGAGCCCAGCGCCGGCAACAACTTCGTCGTCCGGGCTCCCGCATCGCTCTCGGGCGCGGTGACCGTCGGCGAGGAACCGCTCGCGGGGGTCGTCGTGACGCTGACCGGCCCGGACGGAAGGGTCGGCACCACGACGGCGGCCGACGGCACCTACGTCTTCGACGGCGTGCTCCCCGGTGACCACACGGTGCGCGTGACGCCACCCGACGGGTACCGCGCCGACGGTCGGGACACCCGCGACGTCACCGTCGCGGCCGAGGACCTGGCCGGCCTGGACTTCGGGCTGTCCCGTCCCGGCTCCGTCGGCGGCGCGGTGACCGACGACGCCGACGCCCCCGTGGCCGACGCCACGGTGACGGTGACCGGTCCCGGCGGTTCGATCACCCTGGCCTCCGACGCCGCCGGCGGGTATTTCACCGGTGACCTGGCGCCCGGCGACTACGTGATCACGCTGACCGTGCCCGGCGGGTACACCGCTGACGTCACCGAGCGTCCGGTGGAGGTGACCGGTGCGGGCGAGAACTGGCTCGAGGAGCACTTCGCCGTCGTGCGGGTGCCCGTGCCGACCCCCACCCCGAGCGTGACGCCGAGCGTGAGCCCGACGCTGGACCCGACCCCGGAGCCGTCGGCCGGTCCGGCCCCGGGATCGGACGGCGCGGGAGGGCCGGGCTCGGGCAACCTCGCCGCGACGGGCGCGACGGTCGGGTCCGTCGGACTGGCCGCGGCCATCCTGGTGGCCCTGGGCGTCGCGCTGGTGCGTACCTCCCGCACGACCTGAGGCACCCGCGAACCACCCGTTGGTCGAGGTGGTTCAGCTCACCGGTGCCACCGTTAGCCTGTGCTCCGAGCACGGAGACAGGAGACACCTCGATGGAGCGGATAGACGCGCACCACCACCTGTGGGTCCGCACGCGGACCCCGCAGCCCTGGATCGACCCGGTGACCATGCGGGCGATCGACGCGGACTTCACCACCGACGACCTGGCGCGCGCCCTGGCGGGGCAGCACGTGACCGGGACCGTCGTGGTGCAGTCGGTGCCCACCGAGGCCGAGACGGTCGACCTGCTCGCGATCGCGGCGCGCACCCCGGTGATCCGCGGCGTCGTCGGCTGGGTGGAGCTCGCGGACCCCGGCGTCGCCGACGCCCTGGCCAGGCTCCGCTCCGGACCCGGCGGCCGGCACCTCGTGGGCGTTCGGTCGATGGTCCAGGCGGAGCACGACCCCGGCTACCTCGACCGCGCGGACCTGCGCCGGGGCATGCGGGCCGTGGCCGAGCAGGGACTGACGATCGACCTCGTGACCAGGCACGAGCAGCTGCCCGCCGTGGCCCGGCTCGTGCGCGACCTGCCAGAGGTCTCGTTCGTCCTGGACCACCTGGGCAAGCCACCGCTCGCGAACCCAGGACCCGCCGACGGCGGTGACCTCGCCGGGTGGGCGGACGCCGTCCGCGAGATCGGCACGCACCCCAACGTCACCGCGAAGCTGTCCGGCCTCGTCACCGAGGCGTCCTGGACCCACTGGTCCAGCCAGGATCTGCGGCCCGCCGTCGACCATGCGCTGGACGCCTTCGGACCCGAGCGGCTCATGTTCGGGTCGGACTGGCCGGTCAGCCTCCTGGCCGCGCGCTACGCCGAGTGGGTGGACACGCTGACCGGTCTGCTGGCTGGACTGGCGTCCACCGAACAGGCGGCGGTCTGGCACCGTACTGCCCGGCGCGTCTACGACCTGCCGACGGAACGCGCAGACGAAGTGCCCGGTGGGTCGGATCCCATCGCGGTGCCCAACACAGAGGAGCAAGGATGAAGCTCGCCCGGATCGGAACCCCCGGCCAGGAACGCCCGGTGGCGCACGACGGCACCGGCTGGTACGACCTGAGCCCGCTGACCGCGGACGTCGACGGTGCGTTCCTCGAGGCCGACGGCGTCGCGCGCACCCGGGCGGCGCTCGCGGCGGGGACGCTCTCCGCTGTAGAGACGGACGGCGTGCGGTTCGGCTCGCCGGTGGCCCGGCCCTCAGCGATCGTGTGCGTCGGCATGAACTACGCGGCGCACGCCGCGGAGTCCGGTTCCGCGCCGCCGCAGGCGCCGGTCATCTTCCTCAAGACGCCGAACACCATCGCGGGGCCGTACGACACCGTGACGATCCCCCGGGGCAGCACCAAGACGGACTGGGAGGTCGAGCTCGCCGTGGTGATCGGCCGCCGTGCCTCCTACCTCGACTCGCCCGAGCAGGCCCGGGACGTGATCGCGGGGTATGCAGTGGCCAACGACCTGTCCGAGCGGACGTGGCAGCTCGAGGAGTCGGGCGGCCAGTGGTCGAAGGGCAAGTGCGCGCCGGGGTTCACCCCGTTCGGCCCGTGGCTCGTCACGCCGGACGAGGCCGACGGCGCCGATCCAGCGGGCCTGCGCCTGCGGTCGTGGGTCAACGGCGAGCCGCGCCAGGACTCCACGACGGCGGACCTGATCTTCGGCGTCGACGTGCTCGTGCACACGCTGAGCCAGTACCTGGTGCTGGAGCCCGGCGACGTGCTGCTCACGGGTACGCCGGAAGGTGTGGCGCTGTCGGGCCGGTTCCCGTACCTGCAGCCGGGCGACGTGGTGGAGACGGAGATCGACGGCCTGGGGCGGCAGCGCCAGGAGTACGTGGCCTGGGCGGGCGTGTGATCGTGGTCACGGCGATCGGCGCCGACGGCTGATCTCGGCGACCCGTTTCACGGGATGCGCAGGCCTCGGGCGGAAAGTGGCACCGAGCACCCCCTGACATGCGGAAAGATGCGCGCATGAGGTTCGAGTACTTCGCAGTCGCGGACGACGAGACAGCAGCACTGACCATCGACGGTGCCGAGATCGAGGGCAGCGTGGGATCCCACGTCGTCGACCCCGCATCAGTGCTGGGCCAGCTCGAGCGGCTGCTCGGTGGCCCCGTCGGGGACGACGGTCTGCGCAGCGCCCAGCTCGTGGCCGAGAGCGCCGACGGGGCCCGGCTGGTGATCCGCCTGTCCAACCACCTGGTGTCCCTGTTCGGCATGGTGCGCCCGGCGACGCTGGACGACGTCGTGAAGCACTGGTCGCTGTCTCGCCGGTTCCGCCGTGCCGACCCGGAGGACCTGAACGCCTTCGCCGCCGGGCTGAACGAGCTCTGCAAGGGCAGCGGCAAGCGTGTCTACTGCCGTGCGACCGCCGACGAGGCGGAGCTCGCCCCGGCCCGGACCCCGGTCGGAGCCGGCGTCGGTGCGGGCGTCGGTGGAGACTCGGAGGAGCCGCGCCCGCTGCCCCGGCGGCGCTGACAGGCAGTCGCTATCCCATTTCCAATTGACCGATAGTGTCGTTCCTGCGACGCTATCGGTATGGAGATCGTGACCGTCGCCGATGCCGCGGAACGCTTGCGCCTATCCGTTCGGCAGGTCCAGCGGCTCGTGCGGGCGGGGGATCTCATGGCTATCGGCCCGGACCGGCTCGACTGGGAGTCGGTTCTGAGACACGAGGCGACGCGTAGGGCGCATCATCGGCGCGCCTGGGAGGAGGCGACAGCCTGGGCATCGGTCGCGCTCCTGGAACGCGTCGAGGTGCCTTGGCTCGGTCAGGCGCAGCGGTCGCGATTGAAGGGTGAGCTTCGAAGAGCCACCGCTGAAGAGCTCGTCGCGCGGACCCGCAATCGGGCAACGGTTCATCGCCTCACGGGGCACCGGGCCGTGGTGGGCAGGCTCGTGCGTGAGGTTATCGGTTCTGGCGGGGCCAAGGGCGTCGGCGACCTCACTGCTGCACCCAGGGAGCAGGTGGACGGCTACGTCTCGGTGACTCGGTACCACCAGCTCGTGGCGCGTTACCGGCTTCATGAGGCCGCCGAGGAAGGGAACGTGACTCTTCGGGCGACGGGCTTCGATCTGGACACCGTTGCCCGGATCGCTGAGCAAGGCGAAGTCCTGGCCGGTCTTGATCTGGGTGCGTCCCTGAACGCCCGGGAGCGTGAGGCCGGGATGCAAGCGGTCGAGCTCGCACTGGCGCCGCTCCGGTGATCGGTGACCGGAGTGTCATCGACGTCGGGACGCCGGCCGGGGGATGGGTGTATCCAACGCGCTCATCATCAAGTCGGCCGCGCACAAGGCTGACAGCCGCGATCCCGAGCGGCACCTGCTTGACGCCGCGGTGCTTCTCGCATGCATTGACGATCCGTACGTCGAACTGGAGCGTCCTGCGTCCGGGAGTGACCGAAGCCGCCTGAATCATCTGTACAAGCACCTTGGGAATCCGCTCCATCCGGCTTGGCTGCCGCTTGATGTTCGGGCCCGGACCGACGGTCAGGCGGCCCTCGAGATCCTTGTCGGTGGTTAAGGCTTCCGAGGCACTGGCTGCGGCGTTGGCTGTCGATGCGGCCCTCGTGTGGCATAGGGGGTTTCCACAACTGACAGGTCAGTAAGTTTCTCCCTATGGTGAGGTGCCGCCGCACCGACGCGGCGGCGGAAACTCGCCGGAGGCCGTCATGTCATCTGTTCGGAAAGCGGTGGGCGCCCTCGCCGCCGTCGTGCTCGCGGGCCTGCTCGGGGTCGTGGCCTCGCCGGGGGCCGTCGCCGCGACGACCGGCACTCTGGTCAGCGCGGCCAACAGCAGGTGCCTCGACGTGACCGGAGGTTCCACGGCGAACGGCGTCCGGCCGCAGATGTGGGACTGCACCTCCGGCAACGCCAACCAGCGGTGGACCCTCGCCGACAACGGCTCGGTCCAGGCGCTCGGCAAGTGCCTGGACGTCGCGAACGGTTCGACGGCGGACGGCGCCGCCGTGCACCTCTGGGACTGCTACGACTCCGTGGCGAGCCAGAAGTGGACCCTCTCCGCAGGGGGCGACCTGGTCAACCGCGCCGCCAACAAGTGCCTCGACATCGCGAGCGGCAACCTCGCCAACGGTGCCGTGCTGCAGCTCTGGTCCTGTACCGGCGCCGCCCACCAGAAGTGGTCCCACTCCGGAGGCTCCGTGCCCCAGCCCAACCCGGACCCGGTGCTGCCGAACCCGGCCAACCCGGACCTCGGCCCGAACGTCGCGGTCTTCGACACCTCGATGTCCGACGCCGCGGTCCAGGCCAAGCTCAACAGCGTCTTCGACGCCCAGGAGACCAACCAGTTCGGCCCCCAGCGGCACGCCATGCTGTTCTACCCGGGCTCGTACGACGTCGACGCGAACGTCGGCTTCTTCACGCAGGTAGCGGGCCTCGGCCTCGTGCCGGACGACGTGAACATCAACGGCCACGTGCACGTCGAGGCCGACTGGTGGCCGGACGGCTCGCAGAACGCCACGCAGAACTTCTGGCGCTCCGCCGAGGGCCTCTCCGTGACGCCCGCCGACGGCAACGACCGCTGGTCCGTCTCCCAGGCCGCGCCCTACCGGCGCATGCACCTGCGCGGCAACCTCGCCCTGTCCGACGGCGGCTGGTCGTCGGGCGGCTTCATCGCCGACTCGAAGGTCGACGGGCAGATCAACTCCGGCACGCAGCAGCAGTTCCTCACCCGGAACTCCGCGATGTCGAGCTGGGCCGGCTCCAACTGGAACCAGGTCTTCGTCGGCAGCACGGGGGCGCCGTCGAACAGCTTCCCGAACCCGCCCTACACGACGATCGCCGCGACGCCCAAGGTGGCCGAGAAGCCGTACCTCTACGTCGACGACAACGGCTCCTACCGGGTGTTCGTCCCCGCCGTCCGTACCGGGACGACCGGCACCACCTGGGCGAACGGCAACCCCGCCGGACAGTCCCTGCCGATCGGCGACTTCCACGTGGTGCGCCCCGGCGACACCGCCGCGAGCATGAACGCGGCGCTCGCGGCGGGCAAGAACCTGCTGGTCACCCCTGGCACCTACCAGCTCAACCAGACGCTCCAGGTCAACCGGGCGAACACGGTGGTGCTCGGCCTCGGCCTCGCCACCTTCGTCCCGCAGGGCGGTATCAACGCCATGAACGTGGCAGACGTCGACGGCGTGCGTCTGGCCGGCATCATGTTCGACGCCGGGACCACCAGCTCGAACGTGCTGCTCCAGGTGGGCCCGAGCGGCTCCTCCGCCGACCACGCGGCGAACCCGACGGTGCTCTCCGACGTGTTCATCCGGGTGGGCGGCTCCATCGCGGGCAAGGCCGCGGTGAGCATGGAGGTCAACAGCGACGACGTCATCGGCGACCACGCCTGGATCTGGCGGGCCGACCACGGCAACAACGGGACGGTGGGCTGGACGGTCAACACCGGCCGCAACGGCCTGATCGTGAACGGCGACGACGTGACCATGTACGGCCTGTTCGTCGAGCACTACCAGCAGTACCAGACCATCTGGAACGGCGAGCGCGGCCGCACGTACTTCTACCAGAACGAGATGCCGTACGACCCGCCGAACCAGGCCGCCTACATGAACGGCTCCACCGAGGGCTGGGCGGCGTACAAGGTGGGCGACGCCGTGACCGACCACCAGGCCTGGGGGCTGGGCAGCTACGCGTTCTTCAACGTGAACCCGGCGGTGGCGAACGCGCGAGCCTTCGAGGTGCCGGTGCGGCCGGGCGTGCGGTTCCACAACATGGTCACGGTCTCGCTCGGCGGCGTCGGCACCATCCGCCGCGTCATCAACAACACGGGCGAGACGGTGAACAGCGGCCGCCAGGTGACGTACCTGACGACGGGTCCGTGACCCGGCGGAAGGCTTGCGGCTGACGTCTGGTCTAGAGGCTCCGGACGATCAGAACCCCCTGGGTTCTGGTCGTCCGACTCCTGTTGAAGGGGACTCAGGCCGAGGCGGACGAGTCGTTGGCGTAGATGTCCTGGTAGAGGCGCAGCGCTTCCGACGTGAGGTCTTGGCGGTCGCGTCCGGTGAACCTGTCGACCGCCAGGGTCGCCGGCAGCGGCTCGGCGCCGGTCAGCGCGCGGCGGAGCGCCTGGGCGGCACCCGCAGCGTGGGTGACCCAGATCGCCTGGGCGATCCACACCCCTGACGCCTCGGGGTGCGGGCCCAGGAAGGGCAGGTTGTCGGGCGTCACCGCGAAGACGCCGTTCACCCGCTCCTCGGGCTCGAAGCGGAAGGCCGGGTCGAGCAGGAGCTGGGCCTTGTCGACCATCGGCGTGAGGTCGGCGGACCAGGCGAGCCCTGTGCCCTGGTCGAGGCCGTCCTGCTCGACCGGGACCGGCACGTGGTCGTAGGTCCCGAGGCCGATCCGGTCGCCGTGCACGCGGCCGTAGATGTGGTTCTCGGGCCAGCGGAGGAACGGCCCGTCGTGCAGGTCCGTGCGCCGGGGGCCGTAGACGTACGGGTGGGCCAGCGGGACCAGCGGGAGCTCGATCCCGACGAGCCCCGCCAGGGTCGGACCCCAGACGCCGGCCGCGAGGACGACGTCGTCGGCCGCCCAGGTCCGGCCGCCGCGGGTGCGTACGCTCGCCCGTGCCCCGGGAGTGATGCCGACGACGTCGGCGCCGCTGACGAACCGGGCTCCGGCGTCCGCCGCCCGACGCCTCAGTCCCGCGGTGATGACGGCGGGAGCCGCGGTGCCGTCGAGCTCGTAGTGCCACGCCGCCACCACGCTCTCCGCGTTCACCACCGCGGCGACCGAAGCGGGGAGGCCCCCGGGCGCCGTCTCCGTGACGGGCAGTCCGGCGGCGCGGGCCTGGTCCGCCCGCTGCGCCAGCTCGTGGGCGCCGTCGGTGGAGGTGGCGATCTCGATCCCGCCGGACCGCGCGAACCCGGCGCCCAGCGACGAGTAGACCTCCGCGGACTCCCGGGCGAGCGTCGTGAGGATCGCGGCCTCGTTGTAGATGCCGACGAGGCCGGGTGCCAAGGACGTCGACCCGCGTGGGGCGCCGCTCTCGCGTTCCAGCACGGTCACCTCGAAGCCGTCGAGCACCGCAAGCTCCGCGGCGACGGCGGTCCCGACGACTCCTGCTCCGACGATCACGATCTGTCGTGTCATGTTCGCTGCCCTTCTGCGCCGTGCGGCATCGTCCGGTCGCGTCGACCGGGCCGTGGTCACGTAATTCCCGGGAGCGTAGCCGAGGAGTTCGCCTACGCTCCGGACGGCCGCGGAGAGCATCGGCGGTCAGCCGCCGTACCGTCGCGCGACCTCGCCGAACGCCTTCTTGCGCTGATAGACGCCGTCCTCCGTCACGGCCAAGACCCCGAAGCCGGCCTTGTCGAGGTCGAGGCTCGGGTCCGCGCGGCGCTGGAAGTCGGGCATGGCGAACGTGAAGACGAAGCAGCCGTGGATGCCTTCCGCGTCGTACAGCTCGATGAGTTCGCCGAGGTAGCGGGCCTGAACGGACTCGTCGCGCGGATGGTCGCCGCGGATGCGCGGCGGTTCGGCGAACCAGTCGACGATCTGGAACGAACCGGCGCCGCGCAGGTCGGCTCCGGTGAAGGCACCGCAACCGAACTCGGTGATGACCACCGGCTTGCCCGCGCTGTCGCGGACCAGACCCCGAAGCCTGTCGGTATAGGTCGCCTGGTTGCGCGCACCTCGATACAGGCTGACGCCGACCACGTCGAAGGGCGACCAGTCGACGTCCTCCCACCCGGCCGCCGAATAGGTCAGGGGGCCCTGGAAGTGGCGGCGCGCGATGGCCACGGTGCGGCCGAGCAGCCTGTGGAGGCGCCTGTTGACCCGGCGTCGCAGCAGGCGGTGGAACCGCAGGATGAGTTTCAGCCGCAGGAACGAGCGGAAGCCAGGGACTATGCCGGGCACGGTGTGCGAGAGCTCGGTGCCGACGAGGAGCGTCACGCGGTCCGGGTGCTCGCGCCGCAGCGTCTCGGCCGCCGCCGCCACGGCGTCCAGCCGCTCCAGCAGCTCGCGGCGGGGCCGGTCGGTGTGGTCCGGTCTGATGTAGACGGCCAGACCGACGTCGAGGGCGACGCGAGCGGCCTTGATCAACCGCTCCACGTCGCCGCCCGTCACCATCACCGTGTCGCAGTGCAGGTCGCGCTCGATGATCTCGAGATCCCGGCGCACGTCGTCGGCGCTCGCCTCGCCGAGCAGGTAGGAGATGCCGCGGACCGTCAGCATGCGTTCGCCTCGGCTCGGCGCAGGTGCGGGGACGTCATGGCTCGACCCTTTCACGACGAGCCCGAAGTGGCTGTTGGTCCGGTCAGCGCTGGGCCGCCGGGCGCACGATGATCTCGTTCACGTCGACGTCGGCCGGCTGGTCCAGGGCGAACGAGATGGCGCGGGCGATCGCGTCCGCCGGGATGAGGTTGCGGCGGAACGCCTGCATGTAGGTCCGCGCCCCGGTGTCGGAGATGTGCTCGGCGAGCTCGCTCTCGACCGTGCCGGGTGTGATCGTGGTGACCCGGATGCCCGGGTCCGACTCCATGCGGAGGCCCTCCGTGATCGCCCACGCGGCGAACTTGCTGGCGGAGTACACGGCCGACGTCGGATACACCTCGTGCGCACCGATCGAGGCGACCGTGACGACGTGCCCACCGCCCTGTCGCCCGAAGTGCGGCAGCACCGCGGCGATGCCGTGCAGCAGTCCGCGCACGTTGACGTCGATCATCCGGTCCCACTCGTCCACGAGCAGCGCGTCGAGGCGGGACAGGGGCATGACGCCCGCGTTGTTCACGATGACGTCGATGCGCCCGTGCTCCGCGACGACCCCGTCCACGACGGCGCGCACGTCGTCGCGGTCGGTCACGTCGAGGCGGTGGGCGCTCGCCGCACCGCCGTCCGCCCGGATCTTCTCCACCACGGCCTGGAGGCGGCCCGTCCGGCGGGCGCCGAGCACCACGTGGTGGCCCTCCGACGCGAGCCGGAGGGCAGTGGCCTCGCCGATGCCGCTGCTCGCGCCGGTGACGAGGACGATCTTGCTGGTGCTGTGCCGGGTGTTCGTCTCTGTGGTCATGGATCCAGGCTGCGGCGCCGCGCCAGGCCCAGGAAGGACGCCGTCCTCCTGGGTGCAGCACACCCTGGATACGCGCGGCGGGCGGGGTACCGTCGAAGACATGACCGCATCACCGCTCGGCGACTACCTGCGCGGCAGGCGTGCGCAGCTGACCCCGGAGGCGCTCGGCCTGCCCGTGTACGGGCGGCGCCGCGTCGTCGGCCTGCGGCGGGAGGAGGTGGCGATGCTGACCGGCGTCAGCGTGGACTACTACGTCCGACTGGAGCAGGGCCGCGAGGTGAGCCCGTCACCGCAGGTCCTGGACTCGCTCGGTGAGGTGCTGCGCCTGGACGACGACGGCAGGCAGCACCTCTACCGGCTGGCGGGCCTCAGCCCCCGGCCGGCGAGCCCCGCTGCGGTCGAGGAGGTCGACAGCTCGCTGCTGGAGCTCATGCTCTCCTGGCGGGACAGCCCGGCGCTCGTGCTCGGGCGGGCCTTCGACGTGCTGGCGAGCAACCCGCTCGCCGAGGCGCTGTTCGGCGGGTTCCCGTTCTCCCGGAACCTGACCCGTGCGACGTTCCTCGATCCCGCAGCGCGCACCTTCTACCCCGACTGGCACGGCGTCGCCGAGAACACGGTGGCCGGGCTCCGCCTGGCGGACGGGCTCACGCCCGGCAACCCGGCGATCCGCGCGGTCGTCGACGAGCTGCGCGTCAAGAGCCCGGACTTCGTGCGGATGTGGGACCAGCACGACGCCCGCGGCAAGCGCCTGACCAGCAAGCGTTTCCTGCACCCCGAGGTGGGCCACCTGGAGCTGCGCGTGCACGCGTTCGACGTCCGTGGCGTGCCGGGCCAGGAGCTCGTCGTCTACCACGCGCCCGCTGGTTCGCCGGCCGCCGAGGCGCTGGCGCTGCTCGGCACGATCGCCGCGACCCGCGCGGTCGGCTGAGGGCGGCCGGGCGTCGGCTGCCAGTAGGGTCCTCTTCATGTCGTCCCGTAGCCGTCGATCTTTGACCCTCTGGTTGATCGTCGTACCGGCTTGGATCGTTGGGATCCTGCTCGGGGCGGTGTTCGTCAAAGTCGGGGCCTCCTGGACGCTCGAGAGCTGGCAGGCGACCCACGGCGGGATCCAGGGGCAGTTCACCACACACGAGCCGGACTGCGGCGGAATCCCACGCGCGCGCTGCAGATGGGACGGTGAGTTCCGGTCGTATGACGGGACCTACGAGGTAGCCCCCGCACGGTTCTCGGGACTGAGCGGGCAGCATCCCCGAGCAACGGGCCTGACGGTTTCGCCCGTCGTGGTCGCGCCCGGTGGCGACAACGTCTACTACCCTGACGACAAGACATGGGCATTCGTGTGGCTTTTTTCAGCCTTGGGCCCGATCGCGTGCTGGGCTGTCGTCGTCCGGGCACACGGGATCAGAGACAAGCTGCTCGAACGCGCTGAGCGCTCGTGACTGCCCTCACGTCTGTCATTCTTGACTCGTGACAGACCGGATCCCTACCGGAGTTCCTACCCGGCCGGGTCCCCGGCCTCGGGTGGACATCCCGTACCCGCGCCTCTCCCCGGGGCTACGCAGCTACTTCGCCACCGAGGGCGGGGGAGCGACGCTCCTGCTCGCGGCCTCGGCCATCGCCCTGGTCTGGGCGAACGTGGCGGGCGGCTCGTACCACGCGCTGTGGGAGACGCCCGTCAACCTCACGGTCGGCACCTGGGAGCTGCACCTCTCGCTGCACCACTGGGTGAACGACTTCCTCATGGCGGTGTTCTTCTTCGTGGTCGGCGTCGAGGTCAACCGCGAGCTCACGGTCGGCGAGCTGCGCACCTTCCGTGCCGCGTCCGTGCCGCTCTTCGGGGCGATCGGCGGGCTGGCCGTCCCGATCGGCATCTACCTCCTGATCAACCCGTCCGGCCCCGACGCGGCAGGCTGGGGCCTCCCGATGTCCACGGACACGGCGTTCGTGATCGGCGTGCTCGCGCTCGCGGGGCCGCGCTGCCCTGACCAGCTCCGCGTCTTCCTGCTCACGCTGGCGATCTTCGACGACATCGGGGCCATCGCCCTCCTCGGCATCTTCTACTCCGACGCGATCTCCATGGGCGCGCTGGCGCTCGCGGCGCTGCTCGCGCTGGTGCTGTTCGCGATGCGCTGGATCGGCGTCTGGCAGATCCCGCCGTACCTGCTCGTCGGCCTGATCCTGTGGGTGGCGGTCCTGGAGTCCGGGCTGCACCCGACGCTCGCGGGCGTCGTCGTGGGGCTCTCGGTCCCGACCGCTCGCCGGGGGCACGACGACCAGGCGCGCCGAGATCTCGGGTGGTACTCGCGCGCCCTCATGGAGGAGTTCGACCCGGCCCGCTCCCGCCTCGCCGTCAGCGCGGCACGGTCGGCGGTCCCCACGAGCGACCGCATCCTCGACGCGCTGCACCCCGTGAGCTCGTACTTCGTCGTGCCGGTGTTCGGGCTGGCCAACGCCGGCGTCGCCCTCACCGGGGAGTCGATCAGCGCAGCCATGTCCAGTCCGGTGACGCTCGGTGTGCTGGTCGGCCTCGTGCTCGGCAAGGGGATCGGCGTCTTCGCCGGGGCCATGGTCGCGCTGGTGACAGGGCTCGGTACCCTGCCCGGTCAGGTGCGTTACGGACACCTCGCCGGCGGCGCGTTCCTGTGCGGCATCGGGTTCACCATCGCGCTGTTCGTCAGCGAGCTCGCGTTCGACGATGAGGCGCTGATCAACGAGGCCAAGGTGGGCATCATCGTCGGGTCGATCCTGTCGGGCGTCATCGGCATCCTGGTCCTCCGGTACTTCGGTGACCGGCTGCCGCTGTGCTCGCCCCACGAGGCCAGCGGGCCGCCGCCGCTGCCGGACGGAGCCTGGCGCCCGCCGGCCTAGCGGTTGGCGTGACCTGGCCCAGGCGGTTTTGCGGGTCGCGCGCCCGGTGAGATCGGTCCGTTGCACAGGGCAGCTCATCGAGATCGGTCGGTTGCTCCGAGATCGGTCGGTTGATTGACCGATCTCAGAGCAACGGACCGAAGTCAGTGAGTTCGGTCAGTTGCCCGGCCTGACCTACTGGCCCACGCCGTCAGCCGTCGAGGAACTCCGTCAGGGCAGCCAGGTGATCCCCGACCGGCCCGGCGGTCAGGACGCCGCTGCCCGCCGACACCTCGTCCGCCGCCGGGGTGAGGGCCGTCCGGGCTCGCTCGGCGACCCGGCGGTCGCCGACCGCGATCGCCGCCCGCCCCGCCAGGACCCAGAGCACCTCGGCGAGCAGGCCGCTCGTCGCGATCCGCGCGGGCCTCGACCACCCTGACCGGATCACCCACCTGGCGATCCTCGACGTGCTGCCCACCCTCGACATGTGGGACGTGCTGCACGGCGCCGACGCAGCCGTCGCGTTCCACCTCTACCTGATGGCCCAGCCGCCCGGCCTGCCCGAGCGGATGATCAAGGCCTCCGCCGACGACTTCTTCGGGTTCTTCCTTGACGCCTGGGGCACGGGCCCCGACGCGATCCCGGCCGACGTGCGGGCCGAGTACCTGCGGGCCTCGCGCGAGGCGGTGCCGTCGATAGTGGCGGACTACCGGGCGTCGGCGGGGATCGACGTCGAGCACGACCGGGCCGACCGGGCGGCCGGACGGCGGCTGACCATGCCGGTCACGGTGCTCCAGCAGGACTGGGGCGCGGCGCTCGGCTACGACGCGGCGGGTCTGTGGTCCGCGTGGGCCGCCGACCTGGAGCACCGGACGCTCGACGCGGGGCACTTCATGGCCGAGCAGTCCCCGCGGGAGGTGGTGGCCCACCTGCGGGCGCTCCTGACGCGCTGACCCGAGCTACCGGCGGAAGCGGGCGCGCTTGCGGGACATCGACATGGTGTCCCGCAGGTCGGTGACCGTGACGGCCCCCAGGTACGGCTCGCCGTTGATGAACAGCGTGGGCGTGCCGTGCACGCCCGCGTCGATGCCGTCCTGGTAGTCCGTGCGGACGGCGTCGGCGAACCGCTGCGCCGGGTCACCGACCAGGGCGCTGGTGTCGAGGTCGAGCTGCTCGCCGTAGCGGATGATCGACGCGTCGTCGAGGCTGTCCTGGTTCTTGAAGAGCAGGCCGGCCATCGGCCAGAACGCCCCCTGGTGCCCTGCGGTCTCGGCCGCGAGGGCCGCCGTCAGCGCGTACGGGTGCGGCTCGAAGAGGGGGAAGTGGCGCCACACCAGGCGGACCTGACCCTCGGAGGCGTTGATGAGCTCGTGCAGCACGGGCTTGGCCGCACCGCAGTACGGGCACTCGAAGTCGCCGAACTCCGTGATGGTGAACGGCGCCTCGGGGTTGCCGTACGCCCAGCGGAACGCGAAGTCACCCTCGTGGGGACCGGTCTGCAGGGCGTAGGGAGTCGCTCCCTGTCCGCCGCCGGTGGTGTCGTCGGTCGTCATGTCCTCATCCTCTCGCAGTTGCTACGTCCAGCAGGGTCTCTGCCGCGGCGCGGGCCTGGTGGGCGGCGTCCGGCGTGCCCGCGATGGCGGCGGTGGTCTGCGCACCCTCGGCGAGGATCGCGAGCTGCGGTGCCAGGGTGGCGGGTGCTCCGGCGTCCGACACGAGGCGGGCGACGTACTCCTGGAAGCTGCGCTTCTGCTCGCGGACGGCGTCCGCCACCGCGGTCGAGGAGGCGCCCAGCTCGCCGTGCGTGTTGATGAACGCGCACCCGCGGAAGTCCGGCTCCCGGAACCAGGCGTCGAGGAAGTCGAAGATGGTGAGGATGCGCTCGCGCGCCGACGTCGCCCGCTCCGACGCGGATGCGAGGCCGGAGTCCCAGACCGTGGTGCGGTGGTGGAGCACTGCGACGATCAGCTCGTCCTTCGAGGCGAAGAGCGAGTAGATCCGCTTGAGCGACACGCCGGCCGCCGTCCGTACGGCGTCCATGCCCACTGCCTGGACGCCGTGCGCGTAGAACAGCTCGTCGGCGGCCTCGATCACTGCCTCGCGGGCGGTCTTCTCGTCGATCATGCGATCTCACCCCACTTTTCGCTCCGCACGACTTGCGCGGAGAACGTCCGTTCTCTACTGTAGCGGATATCGGCAGAGAACGACCGTTCTCCGCCGGGCCACACGATGGCAAGCGGGATTCAGGAGAGGAACACGTCATGGGTTTCATCACGGTCGGCACCGAGAACAGCACCACCACGGAGCTCTACTACGAGGACCACGGCACGGGGCAGCCGGTAGTCCTCATCCACGGCTACCCGCTGGACGGCAACAGCTGGGAGCGCCAGTCGCGCGAGCTGATCGCCGCCGGGTACCGCGTCATCACGTACGACCGCCGTGGGTTCGGCCAGTCGAGCAAGGTCGGGGCCGGCTACGACTACGACACCTTCGCCGCGGACCTCGACGCGGTCCTGAACACTCTCGACCTGCGCGACGTCATCCTCGTCGGCTTCTCGATGGGTACCGGAGAGCTCGCCCGCTACGTGAAGAACTACGGCCACGAGCGCGTCGCCAAGCTGGCCTTCCTCGCGTCGCTCGAGCCGTTCCTCGTCGCGACCGACGACAACCCGACCGGCGTGCCGCAGTCGGTCTTCGACGGGATCCGCGAGACGGCCCACGCCGACCGCTTCGCCTGGTTCACGAACTTCTACCAGGACTTCTACAACCTGGACGAGAACCTCGGCAGCCGGATCAGCCAGGAGGTCGTCACGGCGAGCTGGAACACGGCGACACGCAGCGCCCCGGTCGCGGCCTACGCCGTCGTCTCCGCCTGGATCGAAGACTTCCGGGCCGACGTCGAGGCGGTGCGCGCAGCGGGCAAGCCGTCCCTGATCCTGCACGGGACCAAGGACAACATCCTCCCGATCGACGCAACGGCCCGCCCGTTCCACAAGGCGTTCCCCGAGGCGGAGTACGTGGAGATCGAGGGCGCGCCGCACGGCCTGCTCTGGACCCACGCGGCCGAGGTGAACGAGGCGCTGCTGGCCTTCGTCAAGGCCTGACGCCGTAGGCCGAGCAGTAGTCGGTAGAAAGTCAGGTGGTCGGCAACCCGAGTTGCCGATCACCTGACCTTTTGCCGATCACCCACGTCTAGCGCGTGGCGCGCGACGATGACCAGATCCGTCCGCCTCGCGACTCGATCCGGCCTCCCGCCCGCGCGCCCGCGTGGCCAGACTGGAGGCATGAACCGAGCGCTGATCGTCGTTGATGTCCAGGAGTCCTTCCGTGTCCGCCCGCAGTGGGCCGACACGCTCAACCCCACGGTCGCGGAGCCCGTCAACCGGCTCGTCGACCTCGCCCGCGCGGCCGGGGACCTCGTCGTCTGGGTGCTGCACACCGAGCCAGGGACGGGCAATCCGTTCGACCCGGAGTCCGGTAACGTCCGGCTGTTCGCCGAGCTGAGCGAGCCCCTGCCTGACGAGCCGGTGCTCCGCAAGACCTCGCACAACGCGTTCACGACCACCAACCTGCAGCAGATCCTCACCGCGCACGGCGTGGGCGAGCTGCGCGTCTGCGGCATCCGGGCCGAGCAGTGCGTGGAGACCACGACGCGCGTCGGCTCCGACCTCGGCTACGCCATGACGTTCGTGAGCGACGCCACCAGCACGGACCCGCTCGGCCGGTTCAGCGCCGCCGACATCCTGGAGCGCACCGAGGCCGTGCTCCGTGACCGGTTCGCGCGCATCGCCACCGTCGCGGAGCTCGAGTCCGAGGCAGAGTCCGAGGCGGAGTCCGAGGTGCGCGTGACAGCATCGGCCACGTGACCACTGTCGTCTTCGTGCTGCTGCCCGGGGTCCACCTGCTCGACCTGGCGGGCCCCGCGCAGGCCTTCTTCGCGGCGGGCGACTTCGGCCGGCCCTACGACCTGCGGTACGTCTCCGGCGTCGAACCGGACGGTTCCGGAGACGGCAGGCGTGGGGCCGGTGGTCCAGGGCCCGACGCCGGCGTGGTCGCCTCGGCGCAGGGCCTCCCGCTCGTAGCGGGTACCGACTGGCCGGAGCTGGGCCCCGACGACCTCGTCGTCGTCCCCGGCTGGCGCGTCGGAGGCGTCAAGGTCGCCTGGCCCCGGCTGAGTGTCTCGCTGCGCGAGCGGCTCGCCGCCCACCACAAGGCGGGCGGGACCGTCGCGAGCGTGTGCGCGGGGGCGGACGCCCTCGGCCAGGCCGGCCTGCTCGACGGCCGGCGCTGCACCACGCACCACGCAGTCCAGGACGACCTCGCCGCGCGCTATCCCCGGGCGCACGTGGTCCGGGACGTCCTCTTCACCACGGACGGCGGCGTGGTCACCTCCGCGGGCATCGCGAGCGGCATCGACCTCTCGCTGCACCTGCTCGCGATGCGGCACGGCCCTGCGCTCGCCGCCCGGGTGGCCCGCGAGATGGTGGTGTACACCCGCCGGAACGGGACGGAGCCGCAGGCCAGCGCGATGCTCCGGCACCGGTCGCACGTCGACGACGCGGTCCACCGGGTGCAGAACCACATAGACACCCACTTCGCGCGGACCCTGCCGCTCGCCGACCTGGCAGCGCACGCCGGTGTCGCGGCGCGCACGCTGACCAGGCTGTTCACCCAGGCCGCCGGGATGACGCCACTGCGCTACCAGCAGCTCCTGCGGCTCGAACGGGCAGAGCACCTGATCGGCCACGGAGCGACGATCGAGTCCGCGGCCCACACCGTCGGCTTCCAGGACCCGCGCATGCTGCGCCGCCTCCGCAGAGGAGCCGAGGCGTGATCGGCAATCCGTCAGGTGGTCGGCACCTCGGACTGCCGATCACCTGACGGATTGCCGACCACGTGCCTCAGCCCGGGTGTCAGAGGAGCAGGCCGACTATCAGGGCGACGATGGCCAGCAGCGGGACGAGGCCCTGCTTCAGTGCGGCGTCGCGCTTGGTCGGGTCCGAGATCACCAGGACGAGCGCCGCCGCGACCATCGAGCAGGTCCCGGCGAGCACGAGGGCTACGCCCACCGCCGTCGACCCGGCGGCCGTGAAGACGATGCCGACGCCGGTGATGATCGCGAGGAACAGGTTGTAATAACCCTGGTTCAGGGCCATCGGCCGCGTCGCCTCTGCCTGTTCCGCGGTCAACCCGAACGTCGCCAGCGTCTTCCGGTCGGTCCAGGCGAAGGACTCCAGATAGAAGATGTAGACGTGGACCAGAGCTGCGATACCCGCGAGCACGAGACCGGCGATCAGCATGTTGACTCCTTGGCTGCGACATGACCTGCGGGCATGTCACCCGCAGTATGTCAGCGCATGGGCCAGGTCAGCGCGACGGCGGCTGCTCACCGTCCAGCTGCGCCTTGAGCGCGGCGAGCGGGGAGTCCCAGTCCCGCGCGAGCGCCGCGAGGAACTGCTGGGCCACCTGCATGGGGGTCGAGTGCAGCCGGTAGCGCACTCGACGGCGTTCGCCGGGCTCGGGGATCACCAGGCCGGCGTCCGTGAGCAGGGCCAGGTGCTTCGCGATCGCCTGCCGGGTGATGGGCAGCCGGCCGGACAGGTCGGTCGCCGTCGCGGGACCGCGGGCCGCGAGCTCGCCGAGGATCGCGCGCCGGGTCGGGTCGGCGAGGGCCGCGAAGACCTGCTCGGCGGTCTTCTCCGGCTCGTTCACGGGGCGGTCGTTCACGCGGCAGCGAGATGAGCGGCGAGCTCGCCGAGCTCCCGCTCCCACCCGGTGACGTGGTCCGGATATGCCACGGCGTGGTCGTCGGCGGAGAACTGGGCGAAGCCTGTCTCCGTCACGGTCAGCCGGGTGCTCGTGCCGGCGGGGTCGCCGGCCGGCTCCAGCGTGAACTCGACGTAGGTGCGGCGCGGGTCGTCGTCGGGCATGCCGTCGATCTGCCAGGTGAAGGCGAAGGCCGACGGCTCTTCGACGCGTTCGACGCGGAGGTCGTGGCGAGCGCCCTTGTCCCACGCGATCCGGGCGGCGCCGCCCGGGCGCAGGTCGATGTCGGCGTGGTGGCCGAACCAGGACGCCAGGCCCTCCGCGGTGGTCACGGCGGCCCAGACGGCGGCGGGCGCGTGGCCGAGCTCGATGGTCCGCTCTATGCGATCGGGGAAGGGCATGCCTCCGACCCTATGCGTGGTCGCACCTTGACGCAACTAATTGGTTGCCATAGTGTCGCAATCGCTCGGTTGCGATACGGCGCGGCCGCTGCTCACCCGGAGGAACGTATGGACGTACAGACGCAAGCGGTTCCCGCCGCGCCGCCGTCGGCCCGCCGCACACTCTCGACGCTCTTCGCGGCGAACTTCGTGCTCGGCACCGCCGAGACGCTCGTGATCGGCCTGCTGGTGGTGATCTCGGGTGACCTCGGCGTGTCGGTGCCCGCCGCCGGAGGCCTGGTGACCGCCTACGCCGTCGGCCTGGCCGCGGGCGGCCCGCTCCTGACCATGGCGACCATGCGGCTCGACCGGCGGACGGTGGTCCGCGGCTCCATCGGCGTCTTCGTGGTCGGCAACCTGCTCGCCGTCGTCACCGCCGACTACCTGACCTTCCTGGTCGCGCGCGGGATCACCGGGGCGCTGCACGGCCTCTTCCTCGCGACGGCGTTCACGGTGGCGACCGCCGTCGTCCCGCGCGAGGCGGCAGGGCGGGCGATGGCCGCGATCCTCCTCGGCAACACGCTGGCCGGGGCGTTCGGCGCCCCGCTCGGGACGGCGCTCGGGCAGGTCGCCGGCTGGCGCGGCGCCTTCGTCGCCGTGGCGGCGCTCGGCGCGCTCGTCCTGGCCGCCTCCTGGTTCCTTGTCCCGTCCCTGCCTGGCGCGAGCGCGGACGACGCCGGACGCGGGCAGCTGCGGAACGCCTTCGCGCCCCGGGTGCTCGCGCTGCTCGCCGTCTGCTTCCTGGTGTTCGCCGCCTCCTGCGCGGCCTGGAGCTACGTGGTGCCGTTCCTGGAGGAGGTCACCGGGGTCTCCGGGGCCATGGTCGGGGTGTACCTGATGATCTACGGCGCGGCGACCGCCGCCGGCGCCTACGTGGGTGGCCGCCTGGCGGACTGGAACGCCCCACGCGCGCTGGTCCTCGGGCTGATCGGCCTGACGCTGTCGCTGGTGGCGCTCTGGTTCCTGGGATCGTCGCCCGTCATGGTGGCGCTGATCCTGGCGCTGCTGGGCCTGTGCACCATGGGCATGGCGCCGTCCCTGCAGCACCGGGTGGTCAGCCTGGCGGGGCCGGGTGCGCCGCTCGCGCAGTCGTTGCCGGCGTCGGCCGCGAACGTGGGCGTCGCGACGGGAGCCGCTGTCGGCGGCCTCGCGATCAGCGGGTTCGGCGTGCCGGCCGCGGTCGCGGTGGGCGCCCTGATCGGTGCGGTGGCGATCCCGATCACCATGGCCACCGGTCGGCTGACGCCTGTTCGGGAATAGGCGGCGCACGTTCGTGGCTCCGCTTCGTATGGAATGGGACATGACGACGCTGAAGCGCGAGCAGCTACCTGCTGACGCGGCCCTGGTGCGGTCCGGTGCCCTGTGGGCCCTGATCCTGTCCGGTGCCGCGACGCTCGAGACGGCGGGCGGTCGCCAGACGGTCCTGCCCGGCGACGCGGTGCTCGTCGATCCCCGGACGGCCTACCGGCTCACCGCCGATGTCGACACCGACCTCGTGTACGGCGACCTCCGGCGAGAGGCCCCCGCCACGCCGTGGTCGAGCCCGCTGGTCCTGCGGGGGTTCGGCGACGAGCACCGCGGCGTCGTCGCGCTCGTGACCACCTGCCCCCTCAGCGTGCAGTGCAAGGCCGACCGGTTCGCCGAGGCCTACGCGGGCCTCATCGGCGCGGCGATCTCCGCCATGTCCCGACCGGCCGAGGCGGTCGGCGGCCAGGCCGACGGCGCACGCGGCCCGGCCGACGACCCGGAGGTCGCCGAGGTGGTCGCCGCCCTCGCGGCGAGCCCGGGCGAGCCGTGGACGCTCGACCGGATGGCCGGCCTGGTGCACCTGTCGCGCTCTGCCCTCACCGAACGGTTCCGCCGGGTGACCGGGCACAGCCCCATGCGGATGCTGCGGGAGGTGCGCATGAACCGGGCTCGCACCCTGCTCACCAAGCAGTGCCTGGCGGTCACGCGGGTGGCGTTCGAGGTGGGGTACGGCTCGGTCGCCGCGTTCAGCCGGGCGTTCGCCGCGGACCACGGCGTCTCGCCGCTCGCGTGGAGGGTGTCAGCCGCGGGGTATCCGCAGGAACGCCCAGCCGATCCCCGCCGCCACCGCCGCACCTGCGCCGACCAGCAGCAGCGACCGGACGCCGTACCCGTCCAGTAGCAGCCCACCCAGCGCGGAGCCCACGGTGATCGCCACCTGGAAGGCGGTGACGATGAGTGACATCGCCGACTCGGTCCGTGCGGGCTCGACCCGCGCGCCCCAGAGCTGGACCATCACGGGGACCATGTTGAACGCGAAGCCCCACAGGACCACCGCGACGGTCAGCACAGGGACGGACGAGGCGGTCGCGCTGAGGACCAGCGCGGCACCGAGCGCTATCGGTGCGGCCGCGGCCAGCGGCCGCAGCCAGCGGGCGAGCATCCCGGCCACGATCGTGCCCGTGACGGCGCCGACGCCCCACGCCAGCAGCATCCAGGTCGTGGCACCGGGATCGATGCGGTCGATCGCGAGGCGGATGTACGGGTAGGCCGCGAAGTTGCCGAGCGCGACCAGCACCACGCACCCGAGACCGGCCATGAGCCGCCTGTTGCGCAGGGCCTCGCGCAGCATCCGCAGGCCGGCCGTCGGGTGGGCAGGGACGGAGGGAAGGGCCATCGCGAGGGCGACCGCGCTGATCGCGCAGAGGACGGCGGCGCCCCCGAACGCCATCCGCCAGCCGACGGCGTCGCCCACTATCGAGCCGAGCGGGACGCCGAGCACCGTCGCGATGCTGACGCCGAACGAGATGGCGGACGACACCAGGCGGTCCTTGCCGGGGGCGGCGAAGGTGCCGACGCCGAAGGCGAACGACCAGTACCCGGCGATGGCGACACCGAGCAGGAGGCGGCCGACCAGCAGCACCGCGAAGCTGGGCGCGACGGCGACCGCGAGGTTCGACACTGCGGCGGCGGCGAGCAGCCCGAGCATGACCTTGCGCCGGTCGGTCCGGGGGAGGAGCACCGCGATGCTCGGCGCGGTGAAGGCTCCGGCGATCGCCGTGGCGGCGACGGCCAGGCCTGCCGTGCCCTCGCTCACGCCGATGTCGGCGGCGAGGCCCGGCAGCACGCTCGCGGGCAGGAACTCGCTCGCGACCAGGATCGCGATCCCGAAGGAGAGCGCGATGACGGGTGTCCAGGCCGGAGTGCTCGCTGGGGTGGTGACGGTCGAGCTGGGCGGTGCGCTCGGTGCGACGCTCTGAGTTGGCATGGTTCCAGCGTCGTCGCCGCGCCCTCGGGCCACTTGATCCTCTGACGCCCCCTGTTGATCGCCCGGCCGAGTGCGCGCCGCCGGTCCGCGCGTCCGGATCGGCCCGGGCGGGAATAGCCCACCCGCTTCCGTGGCTCCGCTTCCTATGGAGTGGCAGATGACGACGCTGAAGCGCGACCCCGTGGTCGCCCACGTGGTGGCTGAGCTGGCGGCCCGGCCGGGGGAGCCGTGGACGCTCGACGAGATGGCGGGCCTGGTGCACCTGTCGCGCTCGGCCCTCACCGGGCGGTTCCGCCGCGCGACGGGTCACAGCCCCATGCGGATGCTGCGGGAGGTGCGGATGCACCGGGCCCGCACGCTGCTCACCGTCGAGCGCCTCTCGGTGACCCAGGTCGCGTTCGAGGTGGGGTACGGCTCGGTGGCGGCATTCAGCCGGGCGTTCGCGGCGGACCACGGCGTCTCGCCGCTCGCGTGGCGGGCCGGGCTAGCGACATCGACATCGACCCCGCCGCGGCGCCGGCCCTGGGTCCCGTCGGCCCCGCCGGCGGCCTCAGGTGCGGGGCACCCGCAGGACCGCCCAGCCGAGCCCGGCCGCGACCGCAGCTCCCGCGCCGACCAGCAGCAGCGACTGGACGCCGTGCCCGTCCAGTAGTGCGCCGCCCCGGGCGGCGCCGACGGTTATCGCTACCTGGAAGGCGGTGACCTGCAGCGACATCGCGGACTCCGCCCGCTCCGGCTCGACCCTGGTGACCCAGAGCTGTGTGATCACCGGCATCATGCTGATGGAGAGGCCCCACAGGACCATGGCGACCGCAAGCACGGGCACCGAGGTGGCGAACGCCGCCAGCAGGAGCGAGGCGGAGAGCACGACGGGCGCGACGGCGGCCAGCGGCCGCAGCCACCGGGCGAGCACGCCGGCCAGCAGGGTACCCACCAGCCCGCCGATGCCCCACGTGAGCAGCAGCCACGTGGTAGCGGCCGGGTCCACGTCCTCGATGGCTATGCGGATGTAGGGGTAGGCGGCGAAGTTGCCGAGCGCGACCAGCACCACGCAGGCGATACCCGCCATGAGCCGCCCGTTGCGCAGGGCCGCGCGCAGCATGCTCAGGCCGGCCCCCGGGTGGGGCGGGACGGAGGGCAGGGCCATGGCGAGCGCGACGGCGCCGAGCGCGGTGAGCACCGCGGTGCCGCCGAACGTGGCCCGCCAGCCGACGGCGTCCCCCACGACGGAGGCGAGCGGGATGCCGACCACCGTCGCGATGCTGGTGCCGAACGCCAGCGCGGACGAGACCAGGCGGTCCTTGCCCGGCACGGCGTGGGTGCCGGCACCAAAGGCGAACGACCAGTAGCCCGCGAGCGCGACACCGAGCAGCAGCCGGCCGACCAGGAGCACGGCGAAGCTCGGAGCGAGTGCCACCGCGACGTTCGAGAGCGCTGCGATCGCGAGCAGGGCGACGAGCACCGTGCGGCGGTCGGTCCGCGGGAGCAGCACGGCGATGCTCGGCGCGGTGAACGCGCCGGCGATCGCGGTAGCGGCCACCGCGAGGCCGGCCCGGCCCTCGCTCACACCGACGTCGGCCGCGAGGGCGGGCAGCACGCTCGCCGGGAGGAACTCGCCCATGAGCACCATGGCGATGCCGAAGGAGAGCGCAGCGACGGGTGTCCAGGTGCGTCGCGGAGCGGTGACGGTGCCGTCTGGCCGGCTGGCCGCGGCCCCGGGCGGGGCGCTCAACGAGACGTTCTGGGAAGGCATGCTCCCACCCTCGCCGATCACCACGCGGCGTGGTTGATCCCTCGGCGCGCCCGCTTGATCCCCCGGCGCGCTCACCCGTTCTCGCGGCGCTACGCGGGCGTCGCGGTGTGGCCCGCGCGGTCCTGGCGCCAGGCGCGGATGCCCGCGACCACCGACGCCGCGATGACGACGCCCGCGACCACGTACGCGACGGGTCGTACCGACGGGTCCGACGCCGCGAAGTACCCGAGCACCGTGATGAGGACCGCCCAGCTGAGCGCGCCGAACACGTTCGCCGTGAGGAAGCGCAGGTACGGCATGCCGCCGACCCCCGCGATTACGGGGACGAACACGCGCGCCCACGGCATGTAGCGGCCGATGACCACCGACCACCAGCCGAACAGCTCGTAGAACCGCTCGGTGCGCACCACCATCGACTGCACCCAGCGACCCTTCCGGGAGCTCAGGTACGGCCGCCCGTACTTGCGGCCCAGGAGGAACGCGACCTGGTCGCCCGCCACCGCGGCGACGCCGACGCCGATCGCGAGCACCCAGATGTCGATGCGGTCGGTGCTGCCCGCGACGATCCCCGCGCCGAACAGCAGACCGTCCCCGGTCAGGAACGGGATGAAGACGCCGACGAAGAATGCGGTGCCGACGAAGACGAGGCCCCAGACGACCAGGTAGAACGCGAGAGGTCCGAGCACGTCGAGCCAGCCGGCGACGTCGTCGGAGACCGTGGTTCTGATCATCGGGGGCGCCCTCCGGTCCTGACAGGGAAGTCCTGTTAGGACACCCTAAGGCGTGCCGGGCCTGGACCGGTCACATCAGGCGCCCGGACGGTCGACCACCCGCGACATCACGAGCGCCGTCCGCGTCTTGACCACGTGCGTGACCGTCCGGATGCGCTCCACCACGTGCTCGATCTGCTCCATGCTCGACGCCATGACGTGCACCATCGCATCAGCGTCGCCGGTCACGGTGGAGACCCGGACCACCTCGGGGATGGGCGCGAAGTCGCGTTCGAGCACCGCGGGCGAGACGATGCCGGAGCAGAAGATCTCGACGTACCCCTCAAGGGTCCAGCCCATCGCCTGGGGGTCCACGCGCACGGTGAAGCCGGCGATCTCTCCGCGGGTCATCATGAGGTCCACCCGGCGCTTCACGGCGGGTGCGGAGAGGCCGACGACGCTGCCGACCTCCTGGTAGGTGGCTCGCCCGTCGCGCAGCAGCTCTCCGACGATTGCCCGATTCACGGCATCCATGAACGAATCGTTCAGTACAGCGGGCGATTGCGCAAGAAACCGTGGCTGAATGCACAACGGAAGCATGGTTGTTGTGAATCGGTCCGCACGTAGCCTCACGATATGACGCAGACCACCGCGATGCCGCAGACCACCGCGCAGCGGACCGCCACACCCCGGCACTACCTCATGTGCCCGCCCACGTACTTCGACGTCGTCTACGCCATCAACCCCTGGATGGACCCGTCGTCGCCCGTCGACACCGCCAAGGCGCTCGCCCAGTGGGAGGTGCTGCGTGCCGCCTACGAGGCCCGCGGCCACCGCGTCGACGTGATCGAGCCCGAGGCCGGCCTGCCCGACATGGTCTACGCGGCCAACGGCGGGATCGTCGTCGGCGGACGGGCGCTCGCCGCCCGGTTCACGTTCCCCGAGCGCGCGGCCGAGGGCCCGGCGTACGACCGCTGGTTCGACACCGACGCCGCCGCGCCCTACCGCCGGCTCGGCGAGGCCGTCGAGACCATGGAGGGCGAGGGTGACCTGCTGCTGATCGGCAAGCTGCTGCTCGCGGGCACCGGCTTCCGCACCACGCCCGCCGGCCACACCGAGGTGGCCGAACGCCTGGAGCTGGCCGAGCAGGGCATCGAGCTCGTCCCGCTCGAGCTCGTCGACCCGCGCTACTACCACCTCGACACCGCGCTCTCGGTGCTCGACGACGGCGCCGTCTCCGGCGAGACCGTGGTGGCCTACCACCCCGAGGCGTTCAGCCCGGCCGCGCAGGAGACGCTGCGCAGGCTGTTCCCCGACGCGATCCTGGTCGGCGCCGACGACGCCGCCGTCCTCGGCCTGAACGTCGTGTCCGACGGGCTGCACGTGTTCCTCAGCGACCGCGCCCGCGACTACGCCGACGCCCTCAAGGAGCGCGGCTTCGTCCCGGTCGGCGTCGACCTGTCCGAGATCTTCAAGGGCGGCGGCTCGGTCAAGTGCTGCACGCTCGAGCTGCGCCCGGCGGCGGACGACCTCCCCGCCATCACCGTCACCCCCGAGGAGACCCAGCGATGACCACAGTCCCGTACCTCGACGTCGCCGCGACCGCCCGCTGGGTGGCCCGCCGCGGCCCCGAGGCGGCCATCGCCGCCCTGACCGACGCGCTGGAGCGCGACTTCGCGCGCTGGCCCGAGCTGGACAAGCGGCCGCGCATCGCGTCGCACTCGAAGGAGGGCGTCATCGAGCTGATGCCGACCTCCGACGCGGAGACCTACGGCTTCAAGCTGGTCAACGGGCACCCGCTCAACCCGTCGCTCGGGTTCCAGACCGTGACGGCGATCGGCGTGCTCGCCGACGTCCGCAACGGCTACCCGACGTTCCTCGCCGAGATGACGCTGCTCACCGCGCTGCGCACGGCCGCGACGTCGGCCCTCGCCGCCCGGTACCTGGCGCCCGCCGAGTCGCGCACCCTGGCCCTGATCGGCTGCGGTTCGCAGGCCGAGTTCCAGGCGCTCGGCATGCGCGCCGAGCTGGGCATCGAGACGCTCCGCATCTTCGACGTCGACCCGCTCGCCATGGAGAAGCTGGCCCGGCACGCCAAGGCGCTCGGCTTCGACGTGGTCATGGCGGTCGACGCCGCTGACGCCGTCCGCGGCGCCGACGTCATCACCACCTGCACCGCCGACAAGCAGAACGCGACGGTGCTGCACGACGCCGAGGTCAGGGGCGGGGTGTTCATCAACGCGATCGGCGGCGACTGCCCGGGCAAGACCGAGCTGGACCCGGCGATCGTCGCGCGCGCGAGCGTGTTCGTGGAGCTCCCCGAGCAGACCCGCATCGAGGGCGAGATCCAGCACCAGGCGCCGGACTTCCCGGTCACCGAGCTGTGGCAGGTCATCACGGGTGCGGCCGCGGGGCGGCAGAGCGCCGAGGAGCTGGTGGTCTGGGACTCCGTCGGGTTCGCCGTGGAGGACTGGACCGCGCTGAAGTTCGTGCTGGAGGACGTGACGGCGAACGCGCCGGAGCTGCTGCAGCACCTCGACCTCATCGCGGAGCCGGAAGACCCGAAGGACCTGTTCTCCCTGGTAGCCCAGGCCTGACCCTCTCCTCCGTTGAGTGCTGGATATTCGCCCTTCTTCGTGCGTCAGAGGGGCGAATATCCAGCACTCAGCGGGTTAGAGGAGGGTGGGGGTGAGGTTCGGTTCGCTCGCGAAGGTGTGGAACGGGTGGGTCGGGGTGGTCAGGCGGTGGTGGCCCAGGCGGAGCAGGTCCTGGTCGACGCCGCCCGGGGTCAGCATGAGCATCCAGTCGGCCGCCATGTCGTACAGGTCGGGTTCCAGGTAGCCGATCTTCACCACGACGACGTCGGTTCCGCGTGGGTCCAGGCCCAGCACCGTGAAGTCGCGCTCCAGGTGGTACGGCTTGCGGTGCTCCGTGAGGATCACGCGCAGCCCGGCCACGCGCACGACGGCGACGATCCCGGCGTCCGGGTCGCCCTCGCTGACGTGCTCCACGACGCCGCGCAGGCGGACGGGCCCGTGCGGGCCGTCGTCCACGCGGGCGCCCGCCTCGACGTCGACCTCGGCGCCCGCGCCGTGCTCCGCCCAGGCCCTCGCGACCTCGCGGGCTGCGGCGGCGTCGGGCAGCGAGGCGTAGATCGCGGTTCGCCCGCCGGCGTCGCCGGGAGAGGCGGCGTCGTCGGCCGGCCGGGCGAAGGCCGGCTCGGCAAGGAGCCGGGCGAGCGTCCACGTGACGTCGCCCGCGCCGCCCGCGGTCGGGTTGTCGCCCGAGTCGGACAGGAAGTACGGCCGTGCGGTGCTCGCCAGCGCGGTCGCCACGCACTCCTCGTACGGGGCGGCGGGCGCGACGAAAGCGAAGTCGTCCCGCGCGTCCCAGTACCGGCGGCCCAGCCGCTCGGCCTCGCGCACGATCACCTCCTCGTCATCACCCGTGACGACGACGGCGGCCCGGCAGCTCGGCTCGTCTGCCCACGCGTACCCGACCCAGAGCGCGGCGTCGACCACGCCGGGCAGCTCGGCCACGCGGGCCACGTCGGCGTAGATCGACGCAGCGGGCTCCAGCCGGGTGCTCGTCTTCTCGCCCGGGAGCAGCACGGGGACCTGCAGCCACGCCTTCTTCGGGGCGCCGCCGGACCGCAGCCGAGACAGCAGGTTGGTGGTGGCGCGCTCCCGCGTCTCCCACACGTCCTCGTGCGGGGCCATGCGGTAGCACGTGATCAGGTCGCTGACCTCGGCCAGCGCGCGCGGCACGTTGCCGTGCAGATCCATGGTGGTGCTGATCAGCGTCCCGGGTCCGACGGCGGCACGTACGGCCGCAGCGAGGTCGGCCTCGGCGTCGTCCCGGCCCACCACGGTCATGGCGCCGTGGATGTCGAGCAGCACGCCGTCGTACGGGCCGTGCTCGGCCTGCTGGGCGCGCAGCGTCGCGACGATCTCGTCGCGGACGGACTCGTAGACGTCGGCGGGGACGGCGCCGCCGGGCAGGGAGCGGGCGTGGAGCACGCCTGTCCAGTCGGCGGCGTCGCGCAGGGGAGCGCCGTCGGCGAGGAACGGGTAGTGCCGCACCAGCTCGTCGCCGCGGCGGAGCGTGAACGCCTCCCACCCGGAGCGGTGCGGCGAGAACGTGCTGGACTCGATCGACATGCCTGCGATCGCTATCCGAGGGCGGGAGCTGGTCATCGTGATCCTTCCGGTTCGAGAGGCAGTTTGGTGCCGGCCAGGGCGTGCGGGACGAGCGTGTCCTCCAGGAGGCGGCCCACGCCCACCAGGTTCGCGTCCGCGCCCAGGGCCGACGGCGCGATCACCAGGTCGCGGGTCGTCAGCGGGTGGGCGCCCTCGTAGATCTGGCTGCGGATCGCCGAGACGAACGGCTCCAGCGTGGACAGCGCGCCACCCAGGTACACGGCGCCGGGATTGAAGAAGTTGACCACCGTGCACAGCACCTCGCCCAGGTGCCGGCCGGCGGTCCGGGCGAGCGTGGTCGCCACCGGGTCGGCGTCCCGCACGAGGCGCAGGACGTCGGCGGTCGCGGCGACGTCGTACCCCTGCTCCTTCAGGAGCCGCACCAGGTGCGCGCCCGAGGCCACCGTCTCCAGGCAGCCGCGGTTGCCGCACGTGCACGGGGTGTCGCCCCCGGCGGGGACGCGGGTGTGCGTGATGTCGCCGGCCCCGCCGCCCGCGCCGCGGTACAGCCGGTCGTCGACCAGGATGCCGGCGCCGATGGCGCTGCCCGCCTTGACCGACACCGAGTGCCGGTGCCGACGGGCATGCCCGAAGTGCTCACCGACCGCCATCGCGTTGGCGTCGTTCTCGACCACCACCGGGACGCTCAGGGCGTCCTCGAGCCAGGTCCCGACGTCGAACCCCGACCACCCCGGCATGCGCGACGGCGAGTCGAGGGCGCGGCGGGCGACGTCGACCGGACCGGGCAGGGAGACGCCGGCGCCGAGCAGCCGGCCGCCGGCCGGCGCCTGGCCGCCATCCGGCACGGTGCCCGCCAGCTCGCGCAGAGCCGCCGTGACCTGCGTCAGCACCGGTTCGGGGCCGTCCGCGATGGCGATCGCGACCTCCGTCGTCGTGGCGAGCTCGCCGCCGTGCCGCAGGATCCCGAGGCGCGCGTGCGTGCCGCCGACGTCGACGACGCCGAGGTAGCCGGTGCTGCCCGGCACGCGCAGGGCCCGCGGGCGCCGTCCGCCGCTGGATGCGCCCTCGCCCGTCTCCTCCAGCGCGCCGGACGCGAGCATCGCCTGCACCCGCTGCGACACGGTGGACGGCGCGATGCCGAGCGATTCGGCGATCTCCTTGCGGGACCGGGCGCGTCCGCTCGACACGAGCACGAGAATCTCCCGCTCGAGCCGCGGGGCGGCGGCGCGGGGGCGCGCGAACTGGGCCACGGACATCCTCCATCTCTGCGACCCGGCACGCCGGGGACTCCCCGTACTTCAGCCGGACCTGGAACAAGCTAGGGCCACGAGTCTGCACCACGGCACGCCGTCGGCCCGGCCCGAGGGCTTTTTGCGGGGGCGAATTAACAGTCTTGTTACGGATAGCGCGTAGATCCGCAGAACTTAGTGCGTCTACGGTGCTTGATTATTCGGCCGCCGAATCAAGTTTCCAGGACCAGAGGCTCTTGCATCGACGGCGCTGCACACTCAAGGAGACACAGATGCGCATCACGCATGCCGGACGGGCCGCACGGCTGGCCGTCGGTGCGGCCGCCGCCGTCGCCCTCCTCGCCGGATGCTCCACGTCCTCCGGCGCGGACGGGGCGGCGGCCGGCCGCACCGACGTCAACTACGCGCTGCCCGCCAACGCGACCCCGAACTGGATAGTGCCGCTGGGTATCGCGGGCAAGCTCGCCACCCACAACTCCGCGATCATGCGCACCCTCTGGGAGCCGCTCGTCGCCTACGACGGCTCCGAGGGCGAGGTGGGGCGCGTCGCGAAGGCCGACCTCGCCGACGAGATCACCTTCTCCGACGACGGCCGCACCGCGACCATCACCCTCGACGACCGCACCTGGAGCGACGGTGAGCCCGTCACCTCTGCGGACGTGAAGTTCTGGTTCGACCTCGTGCAGGCCAACACCGACGTCTGGGCCAGCTACTCCGAGGGCCGCCTGCCCGACAACGTCACCGAGGTCGCGACGCCCGACGACAAGACCGTCGAGCTGACCTTCGACAAGGTCTACAACCCGGAGTGGCTGCAGGCGTCCCAGCTCACCCTGATCGTGCCGCTGCCCGCGCACGCCTGGGCCAAGACCTCGGACGACGAGCAGCCGGACCCGGCGCTCGCGGAGACGGAGCAGGGCGCCAAGGGGATCTTCGACTACCTCGTCACGCAGAGCGAAGACCTGTCCACCTACGAGTCCAACCCGCTGTGGCAGACCATCAACGGGCCCTACTCGCTGACGGGGTTCACCGACGCGGGCCAGGTCGAGCTGACCAAGAACGACAAGTACGACGGCGACGACGCCGCCTCGATCACCACGGTCAACCTCCTGCCGTACACGTCAACGGACGCCGAGGTGAACGCCGTCCGGTCCGGTGCGGTGGACTACGGGTACATCCCGACGACGGGCCTGGACGCGCCGGAGCAGTACGAGCAGCTCGACTACGCGATCGAGCCGTGGGCCGGCTGGTCGATCACGTACCTCCCGTACAACTTCAACCACCCCGTGATGGGCCCGGTCTACAGCCAGCTCTACGTGCGCCAGGCGCTGCAGCACCTCGTGGACCAGGAGCAGATCTCCGACGTCATCTGGAAGGGTGCCGCGCTGCCCGGCTACGGCCCGGTGCCGCAGAACCCCGAGAGCGACTTCCTCTCCGATGAGCAGAAGGCGAACCCGTACCCGTTCGACCCGGAGGCAGCGGCCGCGCTGCTTGCCGACCACGGCTGGACCGCGGGCTCCGACGGCGTGCTCGAGTGCACCGCCCCGGGCGACGGGGAAGACGAGTGCGGCGAGGGCGTCAAGGACGGCCAGAAGCTCGCGATCACCATCCTGACGCAGAGCGGCTCGGCCGAGACGGACAACATGTTCGCCGAGATCAAGTCCACTTTTGACCAGGCAGGCGTCGCCGTCACCATCGAGTCGGCGCCCCTGAACACGGTGCTCTCGTCCATCGCCCCGTGCACCGCCGACCAGCCGGACTGCGACTGGGAGCTGCCGTTCTTCGGTACGGCGGGCAGCTGGTACTTCGGCGGCTACCCGAGCGGCGAGCGCGTGTTCGGCACGGGTGCGGCGTCGAACTTCGGCTCGTACTCCGACGAGGAGCTCGACACCCTCATGCACGACTCCACCGAGAGCACCGACCCGTCGGTGATGCAGGAGTACTCGAAGTACGGCGCCGAGAACCTGCCCGTCATGTGGCTGCCGAACCCCGTCTACCAGGTGTCGGTGATCAAGAACGGTCTGGAGGGCACCACCCAGGACCCGCTCGCCAGCTTCCACCCGCAGCGCTGGAGCTGGGCCGACTGACATGACCACTGCCATCCCCGCGACGAGCGGGACCGTCCCACCCGGGGTCGCCGCGCCAGTACCCGTCAGGGCGCAGCGCGGCGGCTTCGGCCGCTTCCTGACCCGGCGCGTGCTCCAGGCGCTCGTCGTGGTCCTCGTGGTCAGCGTGATCGTGTTCGCGCTGCTGCACGCACTGCCCGGCGGCCCGGCCAGAGGCGTCCTCGGCCAGCAGGCCAGCGCGGAGCAGATTGCGGCGTTCGAGGCCGCGAACGGCCTGGACCAGCCCGTCGTCATGCAGTACCTGTCGTTCCTCGGGCGCTCCCTCACCGGAGACCTTGGCGAGTCGTACCTGCTCAACCAGTCGGTCGCCGACGCCATCGCCCTGCGCCTGCCCAAGACGCTGCTGCTGACCGGGCTCTCGCTGGTCGTCGCGGTGATCATCGCGGTACCCGTCGGCGTCTACCAGGCCGTGCGGCGCAACCGTGCCGTCGACTACTGGCTCTCGACCCTCGCGATCGTCGCGTACTCGACCCCCACCTTCTTCCTCGGGATGCTCCTGATCCTGCTGCTCAGCCAGACCGCCGGGCTGTTCCCCGCGGCTGCACCGCAGGGCAACGGGGTCCTGGAGGTGCTGTCCCAGCCCGCCGGACTCGTGCTGCCCGTGCTCACCGGAGCCGTGCCGATAGTCGCCACGTTCAGCCGCTACATGCGGTCCTCGACGCTGGACAACCTCGGCGAGGACTACGTGCGCACCGCCCGCGCCAAGGGCACCGGCTACCGGGACGTCGTGCTCCGGCACGTGCTGCGCAACTCGCTGACGCCGGTCGTCGCGATGCTCGGCTACTACCTGCCCGTCATGTTCGGCGGCGCGCTCGTCGTCGAACAGCTCTTCAACTATCCAGGCATGGGCCTGCTGTTCTGGAGCGCCGCGCAGAGCAGCGACTTCCCGGTGCTGCTCGGCTGCGTGCTCGTCATCTCGGTCGCCACCGTGGTCGGCTCCCTGCTGGCCGACGTCGTCCAGGCACTCCTGGACCCGCGCACCCGGGGGGCCGCACGATGACCGCTCTGCGACGTTTCAAGAGAAACCGCCTGGCAGTGGTCGGCGCGGTGGCGCTCGCGGTGCTGGTGCTGTTCGCCGTCCTCGGGCCGCTGGTCTACCCCACCGAGCAGGTGGCTACCGATCTCGGGGCCGCGAACCTGCCGCCAGGCGTCGACGGGCACCTGCTGGGCACGGACGCGCTCGGTTACGACAACCTGGGCCGGCTCATGGTCGCAGGCCGGGTATCGCTGCTGGTCGGCGTGGCCGCGGGCGTGCTCGCCACGGTGGTCGGCACCCTGTGGGGCGCGATCGCCGGCTACGTGGGGGGCGCCGTGGACGCCGTCATGATGCGTGTGGTCGACGCCGGGATCGCGATCCCGGCGATCTTCCTGCTGCTCGTGCTTTCGACGATCGTGCGGCCAACGGTCGGGATGATGATCGTCGTGCTGGGCATGGTGTCCTGGCTGGTCCCGGCCCGGCTGATCCGGGCGGAGGCGCTGTCCGTCCGGACGCGCGACTACGTGGTCGCGGCGCGCGCCATGGGCGCCTCGCACCGCCGCACCGTCCTGTCGCACGTCATCCCGAACACCGTCGGCACGGTGGTGGTGAACGCGACCTTCCAGGTGGCCGACGCCATCCTGCTCGTCGCCTACATCAGCTTCCTCGGCATGGGCATCCAGCCGCCCACCACCGACTGGGGCGCGATGCTCAACGACGGCATCAACTACATCTACCAGGGCGCGTGGTGGCTCATCCTGCCGCCAGGCCTCGCGATAGTCATCGTCGTGTGCGCCCTGAACTTCGTGGGCGACGGGCTGCGGGACGTCGTCGACGTGAAGGGGAGGACCGCATGAGCGCGCTGCCCGTGCAGGCCCCGCAGGGGGACGACGTCGTCCTGCGGGTCCGGGACCTGAACGTCACGTTCAGCACCGGGTCCGGAGACGTGCCCGCAGTCCGCGGCATCGATCTGGAGGTGCGGCGCGGCCGGGTGGTCGCGCTCGTGGGTGAGTCCGGCTCGGGCAAGAGCGTCACGTCGCTCTCCGTGCTGGGGCTGCTGCCCTCGACGGCGCGGGTCACGGGTTCGGTGGAGCTCGCCGACGGCGGCACGCTGCGCGACGTCGTCACCACCCCCGAGGACCAGCTCGTGGACCTGCGCGGCCGCGTGGCGTCCATGGTCTTCCAGGAGCCGATGACGGCGCTCAACCCGACCAGGACCCTCGGCGACCAGGTGGCCGAGGCCGTGCTGAACCACGAGCGGGTCCCGCGGGCGGTTGCCCGCGAGCGGGCCGTCGGCCTGCTGCGGTCGGTCGGCATCCCCGAGCCGGAGCGGCGCGCGCGCCAATACCCGCACGAGCTGTCCGGCGGGCAGCGGCAGCGGGTCGTCATCGCCATTGCGCTGGCCTGCGAGCCGCAGCTGATCGTGGCGGACGAGCCGACGACGGCGCTCGACGTGACCGTACAGGCCGAGATCCTGGACCTGCTGCGGGACCTGGTGGCGGAGCGGCGCACCGCGCTGCTGCTCGTCACGCACAACATGGGAGTGGTCGCCGACATCGCCGATGAGGTGGCCGTGATGAGCGGCGGCCGGATCGTGGAGCACGGGCTCGTGGAGCAGGTGCTGCTCGCACCCGAGCACGAGTACACGCGCACGCTGCTCGACGCGGTCCCGGCGATCCCGCCGGCCTCGCTGGATGACCGCGAAGTAGAGCGTGTGTCCGAGTCTCCCCGGCGAGGCCAGGGAGACTCGGACACCGGCTCCGACTACGTCCGCGGCAGGCTCGCCGCGTACTTCGACGACCTGGTCTCGCTCGGCGTCGACGGGTTCCGGATCGACGCATCGAAGCA
>NZ_JBFAAH010000029.1:0-79140 GCF_040639635.1 Promicromonospora sp. NPDC023805
CCGTACTCCGTGTAGTCGCCCATCCTGACGACCGCCTGGTCCGCGCCCGGGATGTCGAGGCGCGTGAAACGCATGCCGAACGGCTTGGACGAGACGGACCTTCCTTCCGAGCTGAGCTCAGCCCTGGAAGCGCGGGAACGCCGACCGGCCGGCGTAGGTGCCGGCCTCGTCGAGCGCCTCTTCGATGCGCAGCAGCTGGTTGTACTTGGCGATGCGCTCGCCACGTGCCGGGGCACCGGTCTTGATCTGGCCGGCGTTGGTCGCCACGGACAGGTCGGCGATGGTGGTGTCCTCGGTCTCGCCGGAGCGGTGCGAGGTCATCGTGGTGAAGCCGTTGCGCTGGGCCAGCGTCACCGCGTCGAGCGTCTCGGTGAGCGAGCCGATCTGGTTGAGCTTGACCAGCAGCGAGTTGGCCGACTTCTCGGCGATGCCGCGGGCGAGGCGCTCGGGGTTGGTGACGAACAGGTCGTCGCCCACGATCTGCACCTTGTCGCCGACCTTGCCCATGAGCCCGGCCCAGGCGGCCCACTCGTCCTCGGACAGCGGGTCCTCGATCGAGACCAGCGGGTAGTCGGCCACGAGCTGCTCGTAGTACGCGATCATCTCGTCCGACGTCTTCTTGCCGCCCTCGAACGCGTACACGCCGTCGGAGAAGAACTCCGTGGCGGCGACGTCGAGCGCGAGCGCTACGTCCTTGCCCGGCGTGAAGCCCGCCCGCTCGATGGCGACGAGGATCAGGTCGAGCGCCTCACGGTTGCTGCCGAGGTTCGGCGCGAAGCCGCCCTCGTCGCCCAGCCCGGTGGCCAGGCCCTTCTCCTTCAGCACGGACTTGAGGGAGTGGTACACCTCGGTGCCGGTGCGCAGCGCCTCGCGGAACGTCGGGGCGCCGATCGGGGCGACCATGAACTCCTGGACGTCCACGTTCGAGTCCGCGTGCGACCCGCCGTTGAGGATGTTCATCATCGGCACGGGCAGGACGTGCGCGTTCGGGCCGCCCACGTAGCGGAACAGGTCCAGGCCCGAGCTCTTGGCGGCGGCCTTGGCGACGGCGAGCGACACACCGAGGATGGCGTTCGCGCCCAGCTTGCCCTTGTTCGGCGTGCCGTCCAGGTCGAGGAGAGCCTGGTCGATGATGCGCTGCTCGTCGGCGTCGTACCCGATGAGCTCGGGGGCGATCACGTCGTTGACGGCCGCGACGGCCTTCTCGACGCCCTTGCCCAGGTAACGGCCCTTGTCGCCGTCACGCAGCTCGACGGCCTCGAACGCGCCGGTCGATGCGCCGGACGGGACCGCCGCACGGGCGAAGGTGCCGTCGTCCAGGACGAGCTCCACCTCCACGGTGGGGTTGCCGCGCGAGTCGAGGATCTCGCGTGCTCCAACGGCTTCGATGCTAGCCACGGAATCTCCTTCTAAGGATGTTGCTCGATGGTTACGACCTCAGCGTAGGACGTCCGGCGGCGGGGCGCGGAACCGTCCACGGCTCGCTCCCGCCTGACGAGCCGGACCGGCCGCGGCGCCGTGCGTCCGTGGTTCACAGGGTCACCACAGGTCCGCGACAGAGCCACCACAGCGAGCCCACCTAGCGTTCCGGACGTCCGGCGCGAGCTGGGCACCCTCAAGGCGATCGGCTGGAGCCGGAACCGCGTGGTGGGGCAGGTCGCCGGTGAATCAGTGGTGCAGGGCCTCATCGGCGGCGCGGTGGGCCTCACGCTCGGCGCGCTGGCCGTGTGGGCGGTGAACCTCGCGGGCATCACGCTCAGCGGGGCGTCAGGTGGCCTCTCCATGGGCGGGCCGGGCGGGCTGATGCCAGCGGGCGGCGCCGTCCAGGGCGGCGACACCACGCCCGACGGCGGTGGGGGCGGCGCGTTCGGTGAACGCTCCGACACCTTCGCCGGAGCAGGGGGCGACGCCGTCGACATCGTGCTCCAGGCGCCCGTGAGCCTGTGGATAGTCCTGGCCGCGGTCGGGCTCGCGGTGCTGGGCGGGCTGCTCGCTGGTGTCGTCGGCGGTCAGCGCGCGGCGAGGCTGCGCCCCGCCGAGGCCCTCCGTTCCCTCGCTTAGCTCACCTCAGCCTCCAGAAAGGCAGTCCATGTATCAGATCGACGACCTGACCAAGACGTACCGCCAGGGCAAGCGGCAGGTGCGCGCGCTCAAGAACGTGTCAGTGACCATCGGCGACGGCGAGCTCGTGGCCGTCCAGGGCCCGACGGGCGGCGGCAAGTCCACCCTGCTGCAGATGCTGGGCGGGCTGGACCGGCCGACGTCCGGCACGGTCAAGCTGGACGGCAAGGACCTCGCGGGCATGAGCGACGCACAGCTCACGGCCGCGCGGGCCGAGACCATCGGCTTCGTGTTCCAGAACTTCAACCTCATCCCGACGCTCACCGCGCTGGAGAACGTGGAGACGGCGCTCGTGCCGTCGAAGGTCGCGCGGCAGAGCCGGACGGCGCGCGCGCTGGCCGCGCTGGACTCGGTCGGCCTCGGCGACCGCGGCGACCATCTGCCGGGTGAGCTCTCGGGCGGGCAGCAGCAGCGCGTCGCGATCGCGCGGGCGCTGGTGAAGAACCCGAAGGTGCTGCTGGCCGACGAGCCCACCGGCAACCTCGACGAGGAGACCCGGGACGAGATCGTGGATCTCATCGAAGGGCTGTGGAAGGACCAGGGGCTGACGATCGTGCTGGTCACGCACGACTCGGTGGTCGCCCGCCGGACGCCGCGGCGGCTGCGCATCGCAAAGGGAGCCCTGAAGGAGCTGCCGGCGGCGTAGCGCTCCGGGCCGCGGCGCTCCGCCGTCCGCGCCTCCGCCGCAACCCAGTGATCTGGCCCAGAAACGTACGGATTCTGGGCCAGATCGCTGGGCCGGCGCGGGAGCGCGCGGGAGGGCGCGGTAGACAGCATGCGGCCCAGCCTCTCGACGGCGACGCTCCCGCTGGCTACTCTGCCCTTACGTCCGCCGCAGCACCGTCGCTCCGGCGTCACCCCACACCTGAAGACACGCGCAAGGGAGCGCCGCATGCCTCTTCGAAATCGTTTCACCCACGAGCCTTGGCCGGCACGCAGACCCCGCCCGGCAACCGGATCCCGTTCGTCGCTCAGAAATCGTTTAACACGAGCGGGAACCAGCACAGGGCTCGCCGCCCTTGTCCTCTCCGGAGCGCTGGTCGCCGCACCAGCCGCCACCGCCGGCACGGCCATCGCCACGGCCACCACCGCCGACACCGTCGTCACCGCCGTCGACTTCGAGGACGGCACCACCGGCACGTGGTCCCCCAGCGGCGGCGCCGGCCTCGAGGTGATCCCCGACCCGGGACCCGACGGCGACGGCAGCGTGCTCGCCATCACCCGGTCCGCGGACTACGAGGGCATCCAGTCCCCCGCCGGCATCTTCCGCGCCGGCTCGACCTACACGTTCAGCATGCGCGCCCGCGTCGCCGAACCCGCCGAGCCCACCGGCCCCACCAGTGCCGACGTCCGGTTCGTCATGAAGCCGTCCTACTCCTGGATCGGCAACACGACCATCGGCACCGACTGGACCACCGTCACCGGCACCTGGACGGCCGACGGCGATCCGGCCGAGCTGCAGGCCTACCTCGGCAGCACCGACCAGAGCACGCCCTACACGATCCTCGTGGACGACATCATGGTGACCACCCCCGACACCGTCCCGCCCGGAGACGTCGTCCCCGGCGGAGCGATCAACCCCGTCCCCACCCCGGCGTACGCAGCGGAGGGCAGCGGCAACGTGTCCGCCCTGACCTTCGACGACGGCCCGAACCCCGGCACCACCCCCGCCCTGCTCGACTTCCTCGCGGAGCACGACATCAAGGCGGTGTTCTGCGTCATCGGCCAGAACATCGAGGCCGACGGCGGGGCCGCGATCCTGCGCCGGATCGTCGCCGACGGCCACGTGCTGTGCAACCACTCGACGGGCTACGCCGACATGGGCTCCTGGACCGAGGAGCAGGTGCGCGCGGACCTCGTCGCGAACATGGGGATCATCCGCGACGCGCTCGGCAACCCGAACCAGAAGATCCCGTTCTGGCGCGCCCCGAACGGGTCGTGGGGCGTGACGCCCGGCGTCGCCGTCGAGCTGGGCATGCAGCCGCTCGCGGTGCGCAACACCATCGCCGACTGGGAGACGCAGGACGCCGAGACCCTCACCGCCAACCTCCGCACCGCGATGGTCGCGGGCGAGCTGGTCCTGGCACACGACGGCGGCGGTGACCGGTCGGGCACCCTCGCCGCGGTCCGGACCGTCGTCACCGAACGGCTGGCCGACGGCTGGACCTTCACGTTCCCGCAGGGCACTCCCCCGGCGTCGGGCCCCGTGATCAGCACCGACTTCGAGGACGGCACGCTCGGCGGCTGGGTGCCGCGCGAGGGTACCGAGACCTCGGACTTCACACTCGCCGTCACCGACTCGGACGCCCACGACTCCACCCGGTCGGCAGCGCTGACCGGCCGGGACGCCACGGGCGACGGGATCGCCCGGCACGTCACCGGCGTGCTCCGGGCGGGCGTCACCTACGACGCCTCGGCATGGGTCCGCTTCGCCGAGGGCCAGACGCCCGGCGACGTCTGGCTGAGCCTGGCGACCACCACGGACGGCACCCAGACCTTCTCGACGCTCGGCCAGTTCAGCGGCATCACGAGCACCGGCTGGACCCAGGTGACCGCCACCTTCACGGTGCCGGACCATGACGACGCCCTGCTCTACTTCGAGACCGCCTACAACGGTGGCAACACGAGCGACTGGCTCATCGACGACATAGTGGTGTCCGTCCCGGAGCCGCCGCTGATCGAGGACCTGACCGGCATCAAGGAGACCGTCGACTTCCCGGTCGGCGTCGCCATCGACAGCCGCGAGACGTCGGGCGCGGCCGCCCAGCTGCTGAACCGCCACTTCGGTCAGATCACCCCCGAGAACCACATGAAGCCCGAGGCCTGGTACGACGACGAGCGCACGTTCCGCCGTCATCCCGAGGCCACGGCGCTCATGGACTTCGCCCAGGCGAACGACATGCGGGTCTACGGCCACGTGCTGGTGTGGCACGGCCAGACCCCCGGCTGGTTCTTCCAGGACGACGCCGGTGAGCCGCTCCCGGCCACCGCGGAAGGCCAGGCGGTCCTCCGCGAGCGCCTGCGCACCCACATCTTCGACGTCGCGGAGAACCTCAGCACCGAATACGGGCTCTTCGGCTCGGACACCAATCCGCTGGTCGCGTTCGACGTGGTCAACGAGGTCGTGTCCGACGGCGCGGAGAACCCGGACGGGCTCCGGCGCAGCGAGTGGTTCCGGGTGCTGGGCGAGGAGTTCATCGACCTCGCGTTCCGGTACGCGGACGAGGCGTTCAACGAGACGTACGCGGCGCCACCGTCGGCCAGTTCGACGGGTGCAGTCGCGGAGCGGCCCGTGACCCTCTTCATCAACGACTACAACACCGAGCAGAGCGGCAAGCAGGACCGCTACCTCGCCCTGGTGGAGCGGCTGCTGGCGCGCGGTGTGCCGGTGGACGGCGTCGGGCACCAGTTCCACGTGTCCCTCGCCATGCCGGTCAGCGCGCTGGATGCCGCGCTCCAGCGGTTCGCCGACCTGCCGGTCACGCAGGCGGTCACGGAGTTCGACGTCACGACGGGAACCCCGGTGAGCCAGGCCAGACTGATCGACCAGGGGTACTACTTCCGTGATGCGTTCGAGGCGTTCCGCGCGCATGCGGACGACCTGTTCTGCGTGACGGCGTGGGGCCTGACCGACGGCCGGTCGTGGCGGGTAGACAGCGGCGCGCCGCTGATCTTCGACGACCGGTACCAGGCCAAGCCCGCGTACTACGGCGCGGTGGGCGCCGAGCTGCCCGCCCGGCAGCGCACGGCGAACGTGTTCGCGGGTGACGTGTCGCTGGACGCCTCGGCGACCGCGTCCCCGGTGTGGGACCGGCTGCCGCTGCACACGTTCGACGCGCCGGACGGCGGCGAGGCCGCCTTCCAGCTGCGCTGGGCGGCCGACCACCTGACGGCGTTCGTCTCGGTGGACGACGCCGGGGCGGCGGCCGGCGACGCGGTCACGCTGGCGCTCGGCGGCGCGGAGTACGTGGTCAGCCGGGACGGCTCCGTGACCGGCGGGGTCGACGGTGCGGACGCGGTGGCGACCGAGCGGGAGGGCGGCTACGACGTCGTCGTACACCTGCCTGCGACCTTCGAGCAGGGCACCACCGCGACGTTCGACGCCCAGGTGACCAGCGGCGGCGAGACCACGACGTGGAACACGCCGGGTGCGCTGGGCACCCTGACGCTGCTCGAGGAGCTGTCGTACCTGGAGGTCACGGAGGCCACGACGGCTCCGGAGATCGACGGCGAGCTCGACGACGTGTGGGCCTCCGCAGGCACGGTCACCACGACAAAGGAGGTCGAGGGTTCGGGCGGTGCGGTCGCGACCATCCGCACGCTGTGGCGCGGCGGCACGCTGTTCGTCCTGGCCGACGTCGCCGACCCCGTGGTCGACGTCTCCGGCTCCGACCCGTGGATCCAGGACTCCGTGGAGATCTACGTGGACGGCGGCAACGCGAAGAACGGCGGGTACCGGGCCGACGACACGCAGATCCGCGTCTCGGCGCAGAACGCGGTCTCGTTCGGGACCGGTGACGATGCGGCGCAGCGCGCCCGCCTCGTCAGTGCCACCACGCTGACCGACGACGGGTACCGGGTCGAGGCGGCGATCGACCTGCTGTCCTACGGCGGGCCGGGCACGTTCCACGGCCTGGACTTCCAGGTCAACGACGCGGCCGACGGTGCACGGACCGCCGTCCGCAACTGGGCCGACCCGACCGGGGCCGGCTACCAGTCCACCGCCCGCTGGGGCGTGGGTCGGCTCGTGGAGCCGGAGGCACCGTCGGTCCCTGCCTGGTCGGTCGGCGCCGTGTACACGGCGGGCGACCGGATCAGCCACGACGGTGCGGTGTTCACCGCCCTGTGGTGGACGCGGGACCAGCGCCCCGGCGCCACCTCGTGGGGGCCGTGGGCGGAGGTCGGCGCCGCAGTGACCTGTGGCACCAGGCCCGAGTCGGCCTGGACCCGGTCATGGGAGTACCGCGGCGGCGAGACGGTGGTCCACGAGGGTCACCGCTGGACCGCGCAGTGGTACAGCCGCAACCAGGAGCCCGGTTCCGCGCCCTGGGGTCCGTGGCAGGACCTCGGCGTCTGCTGACGCACCGGGTCGGCAGGTCTCCTTCCTTGTGAACACAAGGAAGGAGACCTGCCGAATCGTTACAGACGGTTAACACTAGTTTCCAAGCGACCCAAGTCCCGTGGCGATATGGTCCAAACCTCCCCACCCTCAGACCGGGGAGACAAACTGGGGAGGCTTCAAGTGAGGCAAGCACGCATCGCCACCTTCGCCGCGGGGACGGCCGTAATAGCCCTGACCGTGGCGGGGTGCACACCGAACGACACCGCCGACGACGCCGGACCGGTCACCCTGAACCTGACGATCGACCAGAACATGCCGACGCTCTTCCCGGGCGACGCCGGCATCGCCGACAACATCGGGATCCTCGACGTCGTCTACGACGGCCTGGTCCGTTACGACCCGGAGACCACGGAGCCCTACAACTACGTGGCCGAGTCGATCGAGTCCGACGACAACACGGTCTGGACCATCAAGGTCAAGCCGGACCTGACGTTCCAGAACGGTGAGCCCGTCGACGCCGCAGCGTTCGCCCGCTCCTGGAACTACACGGCGGGTCACACCGAGCTGTACAGCAACTACTTCTTCGAGCGCTTCGAGGGCTACGAGGAGATGCAGGACGAGCTCGACGACGAGGGCGAGGTCGCCAAGGAGAACCCGGTCGAGGAGCTGTCGGGCCTGAAGGTCGTGGACGACCTGACGATCGAGGTGACGCTGACCGGGCCGTTCGCCGGCTTCTCCACGATGCTCGGCTACACGGGCTTCTTCCCGGTCGCCGAGGAGTGCCTCGCGGACGTCGAGGCGTGCTCGGTCAAGCCGATCGGCAACGGCCCGTTCCAGATCACCGAGTGGGACCAGGGCGTCGCCGTCGACGCCGAGCGCTGGACCGACTACCCGCTGGACGAGACGCCCGAGGACATCGACGCGATCAACTGGCGAGAGTACGCCGGGGCGTCATCCTGGGCCGACTTCGAGACCGGCGACCTGGACGTCAGCTACCCGGCGCCGGCCGACCTGGCCGCGGCCCAGGCAGACCCCGAGCTCTCCGAGCGGTTCGCCGAGGCACCGGGCGCGGCCCTGACCTACATCGGCTTCCCGCTGTACAAGGACGGCCCGTGGCAGGACAAGGAGTTCCGCAAGGCCATCTCCATGGCGATCGACCGCGACACCATCATCAACGAGCTGTCGGGCGGCCTGGCCACCCCGGCCGACTCGTGGGTCGTGCCGGACGGCGTCCCCGGCGGCGAGGCCGGCACCTGCGAGTGGTGCACGTTCGACCCGGAGGCGGCGAAGGCCGCGCTGAAGGAGGCCGGTGGCTGGCCCGAGGGCGAGACGCTGACCATCGGGCTGAGCAACGACGAGACCGAGATCGAGTACTTCAAGGCGATCGGTGACTCCATCGAGGCCACCCTCGGCATCCCGTACGAGCTCAAGCCGAACCCGGACTTCTCCACCGTCCGCCGCGAGCAGGGCTTCGACGGGATCTTCCGCAACAACTGGTTCCCGGACTACCCGCTGAACGAGAACTACCTGGCCTTCTACGCTGTTGGCGAGGAGGGTGCGGGCAACTTCGGCTGGTACAGCAAGGAGTTCGAGGACAAGCTCGCCGAGGGCGACGAGTCCGCGACCCTCGACGAGGCGGTGGTCAAGTACCAGGAGGCCGAGGCGATCCTCGCCGAAGAGTTCCCGACCATCCCGTTCCGCTTCAGCGCGGGCGCCGAGTACTACAGCGAGCGTCTGGACAACGTGGTGCTCGACCCGTTCAGCGGCGCGGTCAAGATCCGCCTGCTGACGGTCACGGAGTAACCGACTCACCTCGCCGGAGGCAGGGCGTTCCGGTGGTCGGGCCAACGGGGCCCGATCACCGGAGGCCTGCTCCGGCGGACCCCATACCCCCCGGAAGGACCCCATGGGGCGCTATATCCTCCGTCGTGTCGCGCAAGCGGTCGGCATGCTGTTCCTGGTGATGTTCGTGCTGCACCTGCTCACGACGCTCGCCATCCAGCTCAACGGCAACCCTGCCCTCGCCTTCTTCGGTGACAAGATCCCCTCACCGGCCCAGGTCGCCGCCGTGGAGCAGCGGTTCGGGCTCGACGACCCCTGCTACGACCAACCAGGCAACCCGTGCCTCGGACCGTTCGTCGAGCGGCTGGGCCAGTACGCGCAGGGCGATTTCGGCACGAACCTGCGCGGCCGCGAGGTGACGGACATCGTCGCCAGCGCCGCCCCGAACACGCTGCGTCTGTTCGTCATGGTCACCATCACGTGGCTCGCGCTGGGCATGGTGCTCGGCTCGGTCGCTGCCCGCTGGCGCGGGTCGCCGTCGGATCACGGCATCCGCCTGACGTCGGTGCTCATCGACGCCCTGCCGGTGTTCGTGCTGCTCCTGGTCTACAAGGAGATCGTGACGGTCCCGCTCAGCAACTGGTCCAAGGAGACTTTCGGCGAGAACAGCTGGCCGCCCTATTGGTTCAAGCCGTCGTTCGACCCCGAGCACCCGTGGGCAACCGTCGCGGTGCCCGGCATCCTGCTGGGCCTGGCCGGGTCGGCCGCGTTCATCCGCCTGGTGCGCGCGAGCCAGCTCGAGTCGTACAGCGGCGACCACGTGCGGACCGCCCGGTCGAAGGGCCTGCGCGAGGGGCACGTCGTCGTGCACCACGTGGTGCGCAACTCGTCGATCCCCGTGGTGACGGCCGTGGGCCTCACGTTCGCGGAGGCCCTGGGCGGCGCCGTCATCACCGAGGGAATCATGAACATCTACGGCATGGGCGGCGTCCTGTGGGACGCCGTGCAGAACAGCGACGTCGGCCTGGTGCTCGGCATCGTGACCATCCTGACCGCCGTGACGGTGCTGGTGATGATCGTCGTGGACATCGCCTATGCAGCGCTCGACCCGAGGATCCGCTATGAGTGAGGCAGCCTCCGCCGCGGCCGGGAACGTCGCCGGTACCGCGTCCCGCACGCTGGCCACGGACGCCTGGCGCAGCCTACGCCGCAGGCCCGACGTCATCATCTCGGCAGTGATCATCGTGTTCTTCGTCGTGATGGCCGCGTTCCCCACACTGTTCACCGCCGTGAGCCCACGGCACTGCGTCATCGGCGACGCCAAGACCAGGCCGCAGGGCTTCGGCAACCAGTTCCCGCTCGGCACCGACTCGTTCGGGTGCGACACCCTGGCCCAGCTCGCGCACGGCTCCCGGCCGTCGCTGCTGCTCGCCCTCGTGGTGGTCGGCACCGCGCTGGTCATCGGCGTCACGCTCGGCCTGCTCGCCGGGTACTACCTGGGCTGGGTCGACTTCCTGGTGTCCCGCACCGTCGAGGTGTTCCTCGTGATCCCGTACCTGCTCGCCGCGATGCTGCTGCTGAGCCTGTTCAAGAACGTGGAGCTCGGCTCGGGTGCGTTCGCCACGATCATGCTGCCCGCGATCGTGCTGACGCTGTTCGGCTGGATGGGCTACGCCCGGTATGTCCGGGCGAGCGTCCTCGAGGCCAAGAACCTCGACTACGTCACGGCCGCCCGCGCGCTGGGCGCCTCCGACCTGCGGATCATGTTCCGGCACGTGCTGCCCAACGCGATCGGCCCGGTGACCGCGCTGGTCCCGACCGCGATCGCAGGGGTCATCGGCGCCGAGGCCGTGCTCGCGTTCCTCGGTATCGGTGTGCGGCCGCCCGCGATCTCCTGGGGGATCATGATCGAGAACGGCTCCTCGTGGGTGCTCGGCGGGTACCCGCACATGCTGCTGTTGCCGCTGGGCTGCCTGCTCGCGACCGTGCTGGCCCTGGTGGTGCTGGGCGACGCCCTGCGCGACGCCCTCGACCCGAGGCTGACGGCATGAGCGCCGCGAGCCGCACGCGGAGCGGAGCAGAGGGTGAGAGCCGAGGAACGAGGCACTCGCCCTCCGCGGAGCGCAGCGAAGGCGAGCAGACAGCACTGTTGGAGGTCACCGACCTCGCCGTCGAGTTCCGCACGTCCGACGGCGTGGTCCGCGCCGTCGACGGGCTGTCCTACCGGGTGGAGGCCGGCCGCACCCTTGCGATCGTCGGTGAGTCCGGTTCGGGCAAGTCCGTGTCGTCGCTGGCCGTGCTGGGGCTGCTCCCCGACACCGCACGGGTCACGCGCGGGAGCGTCCGCCTCGCAGGCACCGACCTGCTCACGCTGACCCGCAAGGAGCACCGCGCACGCTGCGGCGACCAGGTGGCCATGGTTTTCCAGGACGCGCTGGCCGCGCTCAACCCCGTGCACACCGTGGGCTACCAGCTCACGGAGGCGCTGCGGGCGCGCCGCGGGCTCTCCCGCGCCGACGCCCGCAAGCGGGCCGTCGAGCTGCTCGACCTGGTCAAGGTGCCGAACGCGAAGGCCCGCGTCAAGGAGTACCCGCACCAGTTCTCCGGCGGCATGCGCCAGCGCGTCATGATCGCGACGGCGCTGGCCATGGACCCCGACGTGCTCATCGCCGACGAGCCGACCACCGCCCTCGACGTCACGGTCCAGGCGCAGGTGCTGCGGCTGCTGGCGGAGATCCAGGCGGAGCGGCAGATGGGCCTCGTGCTGATCACGCACGACCTCGGCGTGGTGGCCGGCGTGGCCGACGACGTCACCGTGATGTACGCGGGCCGCGCCGTCGAACAGGCGCCCGTGGTGCCCGCCTACAAGACGCCCGCCCACCCGTACACGCGAGCCCTCCTGCGCTCGATCCCGTCGGCGTCCGGGACAGGGCGCCTGCCCGTGATCCCGGGCCGCCCGCCGAGCCCCGCCGCCATGCCGTCCGGCTGCCCGTTCCACCCCCGGTGCGACGCCGTCCGCGACGTGTGCCGTACCGACGTGCCGCCGGCGATGCACCCGGCGGAGGGCCGGATGTCGGCCTGCCACTTCGCGCCGGACATCATGGCGGGCCGGGAACCGCGACCCGACGACGCCCCGGACATCGGAGGTAGCCATGAGTGAACCCGTGCTCGAAGTGCGCGACCTCGTCAAGCACTACCCCGTGCGCAACGGCCTGCTGCGGCGTTCGACCGGTGCCGTGAAGGCGGTCGACGGCGTCTCGCTCACCCTGGAGCGCGGCAGGACCCTCGGCCTGGTGGGCGAGTCCGGCTCGGGCAAGTCGACGCTCGCGCGTGTGCTCGTCGGCATCGAGGCGCCGACCAGCGGCCAGGTCCTCGTCGATGGCGAGGATGTCGTGGGCCTTTCCCGCGCCGGCCGCAAGCAGCTGCGCCGCGACGTGCAGATGGTGTTCCAGGACCCGTACACGTCCCTGAACCCCCGGATGTCGGTGAGCGAGATCGTGGGCGAGCCGTTCGCGATCCACGGCATCGACCCGGCGGGCGGACGGCGGGCCGCGGTGGGCGAGCTGCTGGAGCTCGTCGGCCTGGACCCCGACCACGCGAGCCGGTACCCGCACCAGTTCTCGGGCGGCCAGCGGCAGCGGGTCGGGATCGCTCGCGCGCTCGCGCTGCGGCCCAAGATCCTGGTGTGCGACGAGCCGGTCTCCGCCCTCGACGTGTCGGTGCAGGGCCAGGTCATCAACCTGCTGGAGGACCTCCAGGCGGAGCTCGGCCTGTCGTACCTGTTCGTGGCGCACGACCTCGGCGTGGTGCGGCACATCGCCCACGACGTCGCCGTGATGTACCTGGGGCGCATCGTCGAGCAGGGGCCCGAGGCCGCGGTGTACGACGGCGCGCAGCACCCGTACACCCAGGCCCTCCTGTCGGCGGTGCCCGTGCCGGACCCGTCGATCCGGCTGGTCACGCCCACTCCGTCGGTCGAGGTCGGCGGCGGCGCCATAGTCCTCGAGGGCGACCCGCCCTCCCCCGTCGATCCCCCGTCCGGCTGCCCGTTCCACACGCGGTGCTGGCTCGCGCCCGCGTTACCCGATGCGCGCACGGCGCCGTCGGCCGACCGCCCCGAGACCGGGCTGCGGCTGATCCCGACGGTGTGCGAGACCGAGCAGCCCGCTCTTGTCGTCCGCGACGGCTCGGCCGGTGGTTCCCACGTGGCGGCCTGCCACTTCGCGCGAGAACTGGTGGCGCCTAGGGTCAGAGGATGACGCGTGTCCTGGTCGTCCTGAACTCGCCCACCAGCCTGATGGGCCGGTTCGAACAGTGGCTTCCCGAAGCCGGCCTCGAACCCGTCCTGCTTCCTGGCGCCGACCTCCCCGAGAACCTCGACGGGTTCGCGGGCATGGTCCTGCTGGGCGGCGACTTCATGCCGGACGACGACCTGCACCACCCGTTCCTGGCGCGCGAGCGGCGGCTGACCACGGAGGCGCTGGACGCCGGGATACCGCTGCTCGGCCTGTGTCTCGGGGGTCAGCTGCTGGCGCACGTCACGGGAGGCGGCGTGACCGCGCAGTCCGGCGAGACGGAGCGCGGGATGTGCGCGCTGACTGTGCTGCCCGCCGCAGCCGACGACCCGCTCTTCGGCAACCTGCCGGGCATCCCCGACGAACCGCTGTGGATGATCGAGAACCACGAGGACTCGGTGACCACCCTGCCGCCGTCGGCGACGCTCCTGGTCTCCAGCGGGGAGTGCCCGATCCAGGCCTTCCGCGTGGGCGAGCGGGCCTGGGGCCTGCAGTTCCACCCCGAGGCGCGGCCGGAGCGGGTGGCGACGTGGGACGAGGCGGCGCTGTCGGAGGAGGGCATCGACCGGGCGGCGCTGACCGCGGCGGCGATGGTCCACGCGGCGGAGAACGAGGCGCAGTCGCGTGCGCTGATCCGGGCGTGGACCGACGTCGTCCACAAGACCGCGAAGTAGACCCAGGACGAGGATCGACGAGAGGACCGAACCGCATGGTGTCGACAGGGACGCACAGCGACGGGGTGCCGGTGGTGGCCTACCGGATCGCCCGCGCGTCGGGTGAGGTGCTGGCCGCGCGCCAGGACCGGCTGGACTTCTACGCCGCCTCGACGGTGAAGCTCGCGGTGCTGGTCGCTGCGGCCCGTGAGCTCGACGCGGGGACGGCGAGCCTCGGCGAGACCTGCACCGCCACCCGCACGTTCACCTCGCAGGTGCCTGGTGCGGGCGACTACACGATCGAGCCCGACGACGTCGACAGCGGCCTCCCGCCGGACGGCACCCCGATGCCGCTGGGGGACGTCGTCGAACGCATGATCGTGGTCTCGTCCAACGAGGCGACCAACATCGTGACCGAGCGGGTGGGCCTGCCCGCCGTGAACAAGGTCCTGGCCGACGCCGGCGCGGCCGACTCGGTCTTCGGCCGCAAGTACTCCGACCTGGCCGCGGAACTCGCGGGCGCATCGCACCGCACGACGGCGGCCGACCTGTGCCTCCTCATGTCCGCCCTGGTCACGGGCAGGCTGGCGAGTCCGGAACGGACCGTCTGGATGTGCGAGATGCTCGGCCGCCAGACCGACCGTCAGCTCACGGCGGCCGTACCGTACGGCGTCCCGTTCGGCTCGAAGTCCGGCTGGGTGGACGGCATCCGGCACGACGTCGCGTTCGTCGGCGAGCCGGGTCCGGACGCCCTGGTGATCTCGGTGTGCACGCGCGGCTACGACGAACAGCAGGCGGAGGAGACCCTCAAGTCCCTGGGCGCCCTGGCGCTGGCCCTCACCTGATAGGCCGCGTCCTGCCGCCGTCCGGCCTCACTTCGAGGTCTAAGCTGCTCCGTCTTGAATCGGTTCAGAGCGGAGGAGCTTAGGCCTCGAAGGGGGCTGCTTCCGACCAGCTCAGGTCAGCAGGTCTCGGATGACCCAGAGGCCTTCCGCGACCTCCGTGAAGCTTGTGCTCAGCGGCGAGAGGCCCACGCGCAGGCCCTGCGGCGGGCGGAAGTCCGGCACGACGCCGCGCGCCCAGGCCTCCGCGACGACACGCCTGAAGTCCGGGTGGTCGAGCATGACGTGGCTCCCCCGGCGTTCCGGGTCGCGCGGCGAGGCCACCCGCACACCGGCCAGGTACTCGTCGGCGATCTCCATCGCGAACCCGGTCAACGCCAGCGACTTCTCGCGCACCGCCGGCATGCCCGCCTCCTCGATGAGCGCCAGCATGTCGCGCATGGGCAGCATCCCGATCACCGGCGGCGTGCCGCTGATGAGCTGCCGGATCCCGGTCGCGGGCTCGTACTCGGCGCCCATCGCGAACGGGTCGGCGGCCCCCATCCAGCCCTGGACCGGCTGCCGCACCTCGTCCTGCAGGCCGGCGGCCAGGTAGGCGAACGCGGGCGATCCGGGCCCGCCGTTCAGGTACTTGTACGTGCAGCCGACGGCGATGTCCACGCCGTCGGCGTCCAGGTCCAGCGGGACCGAGCCGGCGGAGTGGCACAGGTCCCACAGGACCAGCGCCCCGGCATCGTGCACGATCCGCGTGATCGCCGGGAGGTCGGCGACGTACCCCGACTTGTAGGCGACGTGGCTGAGCAGGACCAGGGCGGTGTCCGGCCCGACGGCGGCAGCCACGTCCTGGGGCGTCACGCCCGCCTCGGCGTCCGGCGTGATCCAGCGGAGCTCCAGGCCACGCTCGGCGGCGATGCCCTGCAGCACGAACCGGTCGGTTGGGAAGTTCTCGGTGTCGGCGACGATCACGCGGCGCCCGGGGCGAGCGTCGACCGCGGCGCGCGCGAGCTTGTAGAGCAGCACCGTCGTGGAGTCGGCGACGACGGTCTGCCCCGGCGCCGCGCCCAGCACCACGCGGCCCAGGGTGTCGCCGAGCTCGGTCGGCGCGTCCATCCAGCCCTCGTCCCAGGACCGGATCAGGCGCGCGGCCCACGGCCCGTCGACGAAGGAGGCGAGCCGCTCGCGCGTGGCGGTCAGGGGCCGGCCCAGCGAGTTGCCGTCCAGGTAGGCGATCAGGCCCTCGCTCGGGGCGAAGAGGTCGCGGTAGCGGGCGAGCGGATCGCCGGCGTCGAGCGCGGCGGCGCGTTCGCGCAGCGCGGCGGGCAGGTTCACGGGCAGGGCGGCGGACGGGGCGGGGACTGTCACGAAGGCTCCAGGTCGATCGGCTTCGGGCCGAGCGTACGTCCTGCGCCAGCCCTCGCCGAACCAGGCAGCGGCATCGGACCCTTGACGCCCTAACCGCTCCGTCAGTAAAGTCCGTACCGCTCCAGCGCAAAAACTCTACAAGTCGCTGCACGTTTATCAACAGCAGTACGGCAAGTACCGATGATTCATCCGATGACGAACCCCGTCAACGACGACGGGAGATCGGGGACGACGATGTTCCGCTCCGCAACGCCACGCCACGCCACGGGCCTCGGGCCCAGACCGGGACGCGCTCCCGCGCTCCTGGCAGTGCTCACCGCCGCGGCCCTCACGGCTACCGGCCTCGCACCGGTGACGGCCGCCGCCGCCCCCGGCGTCCTCTCCGCTGGGGCACCCGCCGCGGCCAGCAGCAACAACACGCCGTACCTCGCCGACAACCTGACCGACGGCAACCAGGCGACCTACTGGGAGTCGACGAACGGTGCCCTCCCGCAGTGGGCGCAGGTGGACCTGGGCACGGGTGCGACCGTCGAAGAGGTGGTCCTCAAGCTCCCCGCCGGCTGGGAGGCCCGGACCCAGACCCTGTCCGTCCAGGCCGGCACCGACGGCTCCACGTTCACCACGCTGGCCGCGAGCGCCCAGCGGCGGTTCGACCCGGCGTCGGGCAACACGGTGACCATCGACGTGCCGAACACGGCGGCGCGCTACCTGCGGGTCTCCGTCTCAGCGAACACCGGCTGGTCCGCGGGCCAGCTCTCCGAGCTCGAGGTGCGTGGCACGCGCGACGCTCCCGACCCGGAGGAGCCGGTAGAGGGCACTGACCTCGCCCCGGGCCGCCCCGTCACGGCCTCGTCGGCGGAGTGGAGCTACGTGGCGAGCAACGCCAACGACGGCAACACCTCGACCTACTGGGAGGGTGCGGGCGGCCAGTACCCGAGCACGCTCGCGGTGACGCTGGAGTCGGCGGCCACGCTGAGCGACGTCGTCGTGAAGCTGCCGCCGGCCACCGCCTGGGGGCCACGGACCCAGACCTTCGAGGTGCAGGGCCGCACGGGGACCGGCGACGCGTGGGCCACGCTCGCGCCGTCCGCCGCACGAGCCTTCTCCCCGGCCACGGGCAACACCGTGACCGTCCCGGTCACGGGTACCGCGCGCGAGGTGCGGCTGAGGTTCACGGGCAACACCGGTTCGGGCAACGGTCAGGTGGCCGAGCTCCAGGTGTTCGGCGTACCGGCAGCGAACCCCAACCTCGCGGTCACTGGTGTCTCGGCGACCCCGGCGTCGCCTACCGAGTCCAACGACGTCACGCTGTCCGCCACCGTGCGGAACATCGGGACGCTGGGGTCGCCGGCGACGAACGTCGCGCTCACCGTCGACGGTGAGACGGAGGCGACCGTCCCGGTCGGCGCGCTCGCCGCCGGCGCGACGGCAACTGTCAGCGCGAACGTCGGGGCGCTGCCCGCCGGATCTTACGAGATCGGTGCAGTGGTCGACCCGTCGAACACCGTTCCCGAGCAGTCCGAGGGTGACAACGAATACGTCAGACCGGATCCGCTGGTGGTCGCCCAGATCGCCAGCTCCGACCTGGTCCCGACGGTGTCGTGGACGCCGAGCACCCCGGCGGCGGGCGAGACCGTCACCTTCTCGGCGACGATCGCGAACCGAGGCACGGTCGCCACCTCGTCCGGGGCGCACGGCCTCACCGTCGTCGTGAAGAACTCGTCGGGGGCGACGGTGCGCACCCTCACGGGTTCGGTCTCCGGCACCATCGCTGCCGGCGCCACCAGCCAGAGCGTGAACCTGGGCACCTGGCCTGCTGCCAACGGCTCCTACGACGTCACGGTCACCGCCGCCCCCGACTCGACGGAGGTCGAGGCGCGGCGCGCGAACAACGAGGTGACGCAGTCGCTGTTCATCGGCCGCGGCGCCAACATGCCGTTCGACACCTACGAGGCGGAGGACGGCGTGACCGGCGGCGGGGCGGTCGCCGTCGGTCCGAACCGGGTGGTCGGCGACCTCGCGGGCGAGGCGTCCGGCCGCAAGGCCGTCACCCTCGGCCAGACCGGCTCCTACGTTCAGTGGACCACGCGGGCGCCCGCCAACTCCCTGGTGGTGCGGTTCTCCATGCCCGACGCCGCGGGCGGCGGGGGCGCCAACTCCACGCTCGCCGTGTACGTGGACGGTCAGTTCCTCAAGAACATCGACCTGACCTCGCGGTACGCGTGGCTGTACGGCCCGGAGGCGAACCCGGGCAACCAGCCGGGCCAGGGTGCTCCGCGGCACATCTACGACGAGGCGAACGCCCTGCTCGGCACCACCGTCCAGGCCGGGCACACCATCCGCCTGCAGAAGACCGCGAGCAACACCAGCACGTACACCGTGGACTTCGTCGACCTGGAGCAGGCGACGCCGCAGGCCAACCCGGACCCCGCCCGGTACATCCAGCCCACGGGCTTCACGCACCAGGACGTGCAGAACGCGCTCGACCGGTTCCGGATGGACACGACCGGCAACCTGGCCGGCGTCTACCTGCCGGCGGGCGACTACCAGACCGCCAGCAAGTTCCAGGTCTACGGCAAGGCAGTCGACATCGTGGGCGCCGGGCCGTGGTTCACGCGCTTCCATGCGCCGGCCACGCAGGAGAACACGGACATCGGGTTCCGGGCCGAGGGCACGGCGAACGGCTCGACGTTCCGCGACTTCGCCTACTTCGGCAACTACACCTCGCGGATCGACGGCCCGGGCAAGGTGTTCGACTTCGCGAACGTGTCGGACATGACCATCGACAACATCTGGGTCGAGCACATGATCTGCATGTTCTGGGCCGCCAACATGGACGGCTCGGAGATCAAGGACTCCCGGATCCGGAACACCTTCGCGGACGCCCTGAACATGACCAACGGCAGCGCGAACAACCACGTGCACAACAACCAGGCACGGGGCACCGGGGACGACTCGTTCGCCCTGTTCGCGGCGACCGACGCCGGGGGCAGCGGCCAGCGGGGCAACGTGTTCGAGAACCTGACGTCCACGAACACCTGGCGGGCCGCCGGGCTCGCGGTCTACGGCGGGCAGGACAACACGTTCCGCAACATCTACATCGCGGACACGCTCGTCTACTCCGGCGTGACCATCAGCTCGCTGGACTTCGGGTACCCGATGGAGGGGTTCGGCCCGGCGCCGACGACCTTCGAGGGCATCTCCGTGGTGCGTTCCGGCGGGCACTTCTGGGGCGCCCAGGTGTTCCCGGCGGTGTGGCTGTTCTCGGCGTCGAAGGCGTTCACCGCCATCCGGGTCAACGACCTCGACATCGTGGACCCGACGTACTCCGGGATCATGTTCCAGACCCAGTACATCGGCGGCCAGCCGGTGAACCCGATCCGGGACACCGTGTTCACGGACGTGTCGATCACCGGTGCTCAGCGCAGCGGCGACCAGTACGACGCGAAGTCGGGCTACGGCATCTGGGCGAACCCGCTGCCGGAACAGGGGCAGGGGCCGGCGGTCGGTTCGGTGACGTTCAACGGGCTGACTTTGCAGAACAACTACCGCGACATCGAGAACCCGACGTCGACGTTCACGATCACCCGCAACTAACCCCTTCGCCGAGGTAGAGCGGGTGTCCGCGACACCCGCTCTACCTCGGCGGTCGTCGCGGGGCGGGGAGGCGGCGGGCCGCGCGGAGCCAGGTGATCAGGTCGGTTGCCGTCACCGGGAGCGGGAGCGGCGCCGTGAGCGTGGGGGCCGACGGCGGTCCCAGGACCGCGCGGCGCAGCTCCCGCCCCTCCAGCACCCGGCCGAGCAGCTCGATCTCGCGCTCGTTCACCCCGCCCGGCGTCGGGCCGTTGCCCATGTCCGTCCCGTACACGAGGGTGCCGCCCGCCGCGACGAAGCGCCGCGCATTGTCGAGCGCACGCTCCAGGCCGATCGGCCGGCCGGGCCCGTCGTGGATCGCGAAGGTGGAGATCCAGGTCATGCGGGCAGCCCTGGCGATCACGGCGTCAGGCAGCGCCTCGGTCCACGGCACGTGCACCAGCACGTCCGCGCCGACGTCGATCGCGCGCTGAGCCTGGCCGTCGCCCTCCGCGTGCACCAGCACCGGCAGCCCCGCCGAGTGCGCCTCCGTGACGAGGGCGCGCAGGACGTCGTCGGGCAGCAGGGCCATACCCGCGCGCAGGGCGACCTTGACCGCGAACCCGCCCACGGCGACGACGTCGGCCACCGCCTCGGCGGCCTCGTGCGGCGTCGCGACGTGGCGCACCGCGGCGTCCGGCGCCCACGATCGCCCGGTGGGATACCCGCCTGGCGCGGTATGGAACGGCCCGGCGTACCGCACCAGGATGCCCGACGGCGGGTCGGCCGCCCAGGCGGCCACCTCGCGCGGGTCCCAGCCCAGGTCGTGCACCTCGGTGACCGGGCCGTCCGCGAGGAGCGCGCGATCGACCAGGCCCAGGTGCACGTGGTGGTCGACGACGCCCGGGAGCGTCACCACCGGCACGCTCTCGGCCACGCCGTCAGGCACCCAGCGGGCCGTCGATCTCGGTGCGCACCGAGATGAGCTCGGGGAAGAATGTCAGGTCCAGGGCCCGCTTGAGGAAGCCGACGCCGCTCGACCCACCGGTGCCGGTCTTGAAGCCGATGGTGCGCTGCACGGTGCGCAGGTGGCGGAACCGCCACAGCTGGAACGCGTCCTCGATGTCGACCAGGTCCTCGCACGCCTCGTACAGCTCCCAGTTGCCGTGCGGGTCCTCGTAGATCGTCTTGAAGACCTTGATCAGCTCCGGGTGCTCGACCCACGCCTGCGTGACGTCGCGGTCCAGGATCTCGGCCGGGACCGGATGTCCGCGCCGGGCCAGCAGCCGCAGGAACGCGTCGTACACGGTGGGCTCGGCCAGGAGCTGCGCCAGCTGCGCGTGCACCTCGGGCTTGTCGCGGAACACCTGCAGCATCCCGGCGTTCTTGTTGCCCAGCAGGAACTCCACGGCGCGGTACTGGTGCGACTGGAACCCCGACGACTGCCCCAGCGACCCCCGGAACTCCGCGTACTCGCTGGGCGTGAGGGTGGCCAGCACCGACCACTGCTCCGTGATGGTGCGCTGGATGTGCTTCACGCGGGCCAGACCTTTGAGCGCCCGTGACAGGTCGTCGCTGTCGAGAAATCCGCGGACGGCGCGCAGCTCGTGCACCACGAGCTTGAGCCACAGCTCGGTGGTCTGGTGCTGGATGATGAACAGCAGCTCGTCGTGGTGCGGCGGATCGCTCATCGGGTGCTGCGCCGAGAGGAGCGCGTCCAGCCCCAGGTAGGAGCCGTAGTCCATCTCGTCGCGGAAGTCCGTACGGATGGAGGCCTCGATGGGCCGAGTATTACCAGTCACCTCTGGAGCGTAACCCCGCAGTGTCCCGCCCAGGCATGCCCGCAGGTCAGGCTGCCAGTGCCTCGTCCCGGTTCGGGTTCTCGAACGCCTCCGCCATCAGCGCGATCTCCTCGGGCGGGAGCGACATGTCGCGCGCGACCCGCGACCAGCCGGACGTCGCACCCGCCACCTCGGCCAGCACCCGCCGGGCGTCCTCATCCCGTAGGCCGTACGAGTCCGCGGTGGCCAGCAGCACCCGGACCTCCCGGTCGATGCGCGTGTCGCCGGGCCGCAGCGGCGTCGACTCCGCGACGGCGAACGGGTTGGGGTTCACGTCGAAGAGCGGGGAGAGCGACCAGCCGTCGGAACGGCGCAGGAAGCCGTGGTTCTTCATGTGGTCGTCCACGTTGCGCACGAGCAGCGTGAAGGCCACCCGGCGGAACAGGTCGTGCCCGTCCGTGGCCGGCCTGCCCGAGTGGTCCGCAAGCGTCTCCGCGAGCGTCCGATAGTCGATGACCTCGAAGAACGCCTTCTGCGTGAGGCTGTCGGCGGACAGGAAGCCGATACGTCCGCCGTCCGGCCGCCGGTCGAACCGGCGGGTCAGCAGGATCGACCGCGCCGGGCCGATGCGGTGCAACCGCGCCACCGGGACCTCGATGCCCGCGTCCGAGGCCAGCCGCAGCGTCAGGTACTCCCAGGCCTGCACGTCCCACCGGTCGCCGCTCTCCGGCAGCTTGGCCATCCACAGGTCGCCGGCGCTGTCCTTCACCGTCACCTTGGGTCGTGCCCCGCCCATCGAGGTTCCGGCCGCGACCAGGAGCCGCACGTCGTGGTCGGTCTCCCGGTGCTGCGCGACGGCGTCCGCCGCGGCCGTCAGCGACGGCAGGTCGACCAGGTCGGGGACCTCCGCCCGCGGCGGGCCCATGAAGGTCTTGCCGTCGTCCAGCGAGAAGCGCAGCGCCCCCAGGCGGGTCTCGTCCTGCACGCCGAGCAGGAAGTCCACCTCGGTGAGGGTCATGAACCCGCGGCCCTCCGCACGAGCGGCGCGCCGCTCCGCGTTGAACAGCAGGGTGCGGCCCCACTGGTCCGGCTGGCAGTCCGCGAGGACGCCGAACAGGGGCCGGTCGCTGCCCGACGGGATGTTCCCCGGCGTCAGCGGCAGCTCCGGGCACAGGGCGTACGCCCGCGCGTCGCGCAGGTAGGCGTCGTCGTAGCGGAACGTGCAGCCGACCAGGGCGCCGCCCCGGTTGAGGTGCATGTCGAGGTCACCGGCGTGGGTCTGTCCGCCGCCCGGCAGCTCGACCTCGACATGTATCGACAACGCGGCTCACCTTCTCAGCTTGGAACTCTTACCCGCTGCGGCAGGGCCCGTTCCGCGTGGAACCTGCCCATCTCGGTGGTCAGCGGGTCGGTAGCGCCGACGACGGCGTCGGCCACCCCGAGCACGCGGAGCACCGCGAACGTGTTCTCCAGACTCACCGTCCCGGTGCCCGTCTCGAGCGCGCGGAGCGTGGTGCGCGTGATACCCGCACGATCGGCGACGAGCTGGGCCGTGAGGCCGTGGATCTTGCGCCAGGCCCGGACGTGGTCGCCGAGTGAGGCGAGATCGCGCCGGGTCCGGAGGGAAGTTCTGGCCATGACTGCTCCTTTCGGTTACCAGGCTAACCGACGGGCGGCGTAATGGTCACTAGGGTGACCACTATTCCTGGGGTGACTTGGCGGACGCCGCAGCGGACGCCGCGGAGCCGCGTCGGGACGGTTCCCGACAAAGCAGGACGGGCCGCCCCACGGTGTGGGACGGCCCGTCGCGCGCGACGTTCAGCGATGCGTCACTGCGACGCCGCCTGGTTGTTGACCGTGGCCGTCTCCAGCGCACCGACCGAGAGGTCGTGCTTCGCGAGGATCTTGGCGTAGGTGCCGTCGTCGATGATGCTCTGCACCGCCGCCTGGTAGGCGCGGACCAGCTCGACGTCGCCCTTCAGGAACCGGAAGCCCAGGGGCGTCGGGTTGAGGATCTCGGTGTTCGCCACCTCGAAGACGTCGCCGGAGCCGATCTGCTTCGCGTTGTACCGGCCGGTCGACCACTGCGTGAGCTCTGCGTCCGCCTTGCCGGCCTCGACCTGGGCGAGCGCCTCGGCGTCAGAGCCGAACTCGAGCACGGTGACGGGCTTGGCCTGGCACTCGGCCGCGTTCAGCGCGGCCAGCGCATCGGCCTGCGTGGACTCGCCGAGCACCGCTACCGGCCGGCCGCACAGGTCCGCGAGTGTCTTGATCCCCTTGGGATTCCCCGCGGCGACCATGATCGCGTCGCTGTCGTTGTAGTAGTTGACGAAGTCGGAGTCGATCTGGCGCTCCGGGGTGTCGGACATGGCGGCAGCCACGACGTCGACATTGCTCGCGTACAGCTCAGGGACGAGCGAGTCGAACGGCATGTCGCTGAACGTGTACTTCAGGCCCAGCCGGTCCGAGGCGGCGTCGAACAGGTCGATCTCGAACCCGACGATGCGTCCTGCCTCGTTCGTGTACTCGAAGGGCGGGTAGCCCGACTCCGTACCGACGGTGATGCGCGTGGACTCGGCCAGCAGCTCGCCGGGCAGCAGCGCGCGCAGCTCCGGATCCACCTGGACCTGCTCCGCGGCTTCCGCCGTCTCGTCCGAGCTGGCCGAGCAGCCGGTCAGCAGCGCTCCGAGAGCAGCTGTTGCCGCGATCGAGCCGATGACCGCACGCGTGCGGTGTCCGAGAGCCATGCGGGGTCCTCCACACAAAAAGACATGATGAGCGAGTTACGCGGGTGGAGCCTATACGTTCCCGGCCAGTTGCCGTGAATTCGAGTTTCACCTACGCCCACATGCCGTGACACCAGGGCTCAGGCGCTGGTGCCGACCTTAGCCGCCGCCCCGACGTCCGCCAGAATCACCGCATCGATTAGGCCCCTGGCCCACTCCAGCACCTCGGTGCCGCGCAGCGGCCGTCCGCCGATCCGCGCGGTGGTCGGGAACGGTACGAGGATCGCCCGGATGGCGGGCTTGAGCACAGTCCCTGGGTAGAGCCGCTTGAGGCGCAGCTGCGCCGACTCGGGCAGGCTCACCGGCGCGAACCGGACGAACTTGCCCTGTGCGGTGATGTCCGTGAGCCCCGCCTGGCGTGCGTGGTTGCGGAAGCCCGCGACGTCGAACAGTGCGTCCGCGACCTCGGGCAGCGCACCGTACCGGTCGGTGAGCTCGGCGCGTACCTCGTCGAGGGCTGCGGCGTCGTGGGCAGTGGCGATCTTCTTGTACGCCTCCAGCCGCAGCCGTTCCGTGGCGATGTAGGACTCGGGCAGGTGGGCGTCGACGGGCAGCTCGATGGTGACCTCGGGGGCCTCCTCCTCGGCGTCGCCGCGGAAGGCGGAGACCGCCTCGCCCACCATGCGCACGTAGAGGTCGAACCCGACCCCGGCGATGTGGCCGGACTGCTCGCCACCGAGCAGGTTGCCCGCCCCGCGGATCTCGAGGTCCTTCATGGCGATCTGCATGCCCGCGCCGAGGTCGGTGTGGGCGGCCATGGTCGCGAGCCGGTCGTGCGCCGTCTCGGTGAGCGGCTTCTCCGGCGGGTAGAGGAAGTACGCGTAGGCGCGCTCACGCCCACGGCCCACCCGGCCCCTGAGCTGGTGCAGCTGGGACAGGCCCAGCATGTCGGAGCGCTCGAGGATCAGCGTGTTGGCGTTGGAGATGTCCAGGCCGGTCTCGATGATCGTCGTGCACACCAGGACGTCGAGCTCCTTCTCCCAGAAGGCGCGGATGACCCGGTCGAGCTCGTGCTCGCCCATCTTGCCGTGGGCCACGCCGATGCGGGCCTCGGGCACCAGCTCGTTGAGCCGGGAGGCGGTGCGCTGGATGGTCTCCACCTTGTTGTGCACGTAGAAGACCTGGCCCTCGCGCAGCAGCTCGCGCCGCAGCGCGGCGGAGATCTGCTTCTCCTCGAAGGCGCCCACGTAGGTGAGCACCGGGTGCCGCTCCTCCGGGGGCGTGGCCAGGGTCGACATCTCGCGGATTCCGGTCACTGCCATCTCGAGCGTGCGCGGGATCGGGGTCGCGGACATGGCCAGCACGTCCACGTTGGTGCGCAGCTGCTTGAGCGTCTCCTTGTGCTCGACGCCGAAACGCTGCTCCTCGTCGATGACCACCAGGCCCAGGTCCTTGAACTGGACGGACCCGGTGATGAGGCGGTGCGTGCCGATGACCACGTCGACGCTGCCCTCCTTGAGGCCGGCGAGCGTCTCCTCGGACTCCTTGGCGGACTGGAAGCGGCTCAGCGCGCGCACGTTGACGGGGAACCCGGTGTACCGCTCGGAGAACGTCTCGAAGTGCTGCTGCACCAGGAGCGTCGTGGGGACCAGGATCGCGACCTGCTTACCGTCCTGCACCGCCTTGAACGCGGCCCGGATGGCGATCTCCGTCTTGCCGTACCCGACGTCGCCGCACACCAGGCGGTCCATCGGCACGGACTTCTCCATGTCGGCCTTGACCTCGTCGATCGTCGCGAGCTGGTCCGGGGTCTCGACATAGGCGAAGGCGTCCTCGAGCTCACGCTGCCACGGGGTGTCCGGCCCGTAGGCGTGGCCCTGCGTCGCCATCCGCGCGCTGTAGAGCCGGATCAGCTCGCTCGCGATCTCCTTGACGTGCTTGCGCGCCTTGGCCTTGGTGTTCTTCCAGTCGGCGCCGCCCATCTTGGACAGCGACGGCGACTCCCCGCCGGTGTACTTGGTGACCTGGTCGAGCTGGTCGGTGGGCACGAACAGCCGGTCACCCGGCTGGCCGCGCTTGCTGCTCGCGTACTCGATCACGAGGTACTCGCGCGTGGCACGGTTGCCGCCGGTACCCATGGTGCGCTGCGCCATCTCGACGAACCGGCCCACACCGTGCTGCTCGTGCACCACGAAGTCGCCGGCCTTGAGCTGGAGCGGGTCCACCACGTTGCGCCGTCGGCTGGGCATCTTGCGCATGTCGCGCGTGCCCGAGCCCGCCCGGCCGGTGAGGTCCTGCTCGGAGAAGACGGCGAGCTTCAGGTCGGGCGCGACGAATCCCTTGCCGACGCCGCCCGCGACCACGTGCACGATGCCCGGCTCGGGCTCGTCCTCGAGCGAGATCGCCAGCCGGGCCGCGGTCCCCGCTGCCGACAGCTGCTCGGTCATGCGCTTCGCGGGGCCGTGCCCCTCGGTGGTCAGCACGAGCCGCCAGCTCGCGACCTGCAGGCCGTGCACGTCGTCGAGGGCGCGCGCGAGGTCCCCGCGGTACGACTCGACGTCCCGAGCGCTGACGGTGAACACGTTCTCGCCGGTGCCGCCGGGCTGGTCGTCGTCACCGGCCGCCCCCAGCTCCGTGTCCTGCGTGAACGACGACAGCGTCCACCAGCCCAGCCCCCGCCGAGCCGCTACCTCGCGCACCTCGGCGAACGTCGCGAAGGACGCGGCGGACAGGTCGATGGGCGCGGCGCCGCCCGCCACCGCCCCGGTCCAGGCCGCGGCGAGGAACTCCTCGGTGGTCGCCACGAGGTCGTGGGCCCGACGGCGCACGCGCTCGGGCTCGTTGACCACGAGCAGCGCGTCGTCTGGCACGAGCTCCAGGACGGAGATCATGTGGTCCACCAGCACGGGCGCCAGCGACTCCATGCCCTCTACCGCGACGCCGGCGGCCAGCTTGTCGAGCATCTCGACCGCGCCAGGCAGGGTCTCGACGAGCTCGGCGGCACGCGTCCGGACTGCGTCGTCCAGCAGGATCTCGCGGCAGGGCGGCGCCCAGAGCCCACGCTCCGCGATCTCCAGGCTGCGCTGGTCGGCCACGGCGAACCAGCGGATCTCCGTGATCTCGTCGCCCCAGAACTCGCACCGCAGCGGGTGGTCCTCCGTGGGCGGGAAGATGTCGAGGATGCCGCCGCGCACCGCGTACTCGCCGCGCCGCTCCACCATGTCGACGCGGGTGTAGGCGGCTGCGGTGAGCCGCTCGGCGACGTCGGTCAGGTCGGCAGTGGCACCGATGTCCAGCTGTACCGGCTCGAGCTCCCCGAGGCCCTCGACGACGGGCTGCAGCAGCGCGCGGACCGGCAACACCAGGATCCGGATCGCGCCCGCCTGCCCGTGTCCCTCGGCCGGGTGCGCCAGGCGGCGGAACACGGCGAGGCGCTTGGCCACGGTGTCCGCGCGCGGGCTGAGCCGCTCGTGCGGCAGCGTCTCCCAGGCGGGAAGCACCGCGACGTCGTCGGCCTCGCTCTCCGGGAGATAGCTCCGCAGGCTCGCGGCCAGGTCGTCGGCCTCGCGGCCCGTCGCGGTGACCACCACGAGCGGGCGCTTCTCGGACGCGGCGACCAGCAGGGGCGGGCGCACGCCCACCGGACCCACCACGTCCGCGAAGCCGCGGGCGCGTACGTGCTCCACGGCGGCGGCGGCGCCGGGATCGCGCAGAAGAGTGGGAAGCAGGCCGGTGAGGTTCATGGGTTCTGTCCTTCGAGGGCGCACGACGACGGGCCCATCACGAGCACGACCGGGTGCGGTCGACGGCGTGAGGGGCTGATCCCAGGCTACTCCCGGACACTGACAGTGCCTCCCACGGTGTGCGCCGGCGCCACCGCCCTTTGGCGCCACTGCCCTTGAGCAGAGCACTGCACGTACGATGACCCGCGATGTTCACCCCTCCCGGATCCCCACGGCACGCAGGCGTGCCGGGGCACGACCCCGCCGTCGGGCCGCGCACCCCCGCCCGCCTCGCCTGGCCCGACGCCGCCCGCGGCCTCGCCATCGGTCTCGTGGTGCTCTACCACGCGACCAACTGGACGTGGTCGACGGGGTACGAGGTGAGCGTGCTGCGCGAGGTGAACGAGACCCTGCGCAGCCTGCGCATGCCCCTGTTCTTCGCGGTGGCCGGCATGTTCGCCGCGAAGTGGACGACGGTGCCGTGGTCCCGCCTGGCGCGCGGCAAGCTGTTGTTCTTCGCCTGGGTTTTCGTGCTGTGGGAGCCGATCTCCCTGGTGGTCCGCCTGCTCACCGGCTACTACCAGGTGGCCGACGCCGACTGGGGCACCCTGTCGGACCACCTGACGTGGTCGCTCCTGGTCCCCCGCTCCGAGCTCTGGTTCATCTGGACGCTCGCCGCGTTCTTCGTGATCGCGCGAGCGCTGCGCCGGGTGCCCGCACCCGTGCAGCTCGTGCTCGCCGCGTGCGTGAGCGGGTGGGCGCTGGCGGGCTGGGAACCGGAGAGCATCGCATGGCGGGGTACCGCGCAGTTCCTGCTCTTCTTCCTGGGTGGCCTGCACCTGCGGGCGCTGCTGGAACGGTTCGCCCAGCGGGTCACCTGGCTGTGGGCGGTGGGCGCCGTCGTCGTCTGGCTCGGGATCCAGGTGGCCGTGCGGGAGCTGGAGGTCGCCGACGTGCCCGGCCTCTACCTGCTGGCGAACATCGCGGGTGTGCCGGCGGGGGTGGCCGTGAGCGTACTGGCCTCCCGCGTGCCCGGCACCCGGTATCTGCCCAGGTCACTCGGGTTGCAGTGGATCGGGGCGCGGACGCTGCCGGTGTTCGTCACGCATACGTCGGTGGTGCTCGGGCTGCTGTGCCTGCTGTACCGCAACGCCATCTGGATCCCCGCCCCGCAGTCGCAGTGGCTGCCGGTGGCGCTCTGGGGGGCGGCGATCGCCGTCGGGCTAGGGCTTGGCGCCCTGGCGCCCCGGATCGGAGCGGGCTGGCTCTTCGCGCCGCCCCGGCGGCTGACGGGCACCGCCCGCTGAACCCTGGCAAAAAAGTGGCTTGTTACTTTTTGCCGACATCTACCCCGCATGTGTCAAGTCCTGTTATTGTGTCGACCTCAGCAGCGGCAACGGCGCCGTCGCGACCCGGCGGAGCCCTGGCCTCGCCCCGGCCAGCGGGAGGTCTTGTGCGACGCATCAGACGAACGGCGGTTCTCGCAGCCGCGGTGACCGCCGCCTGCCTCAGCGCGACGGCGCTCCTGGCACCGGCTCAGGCAACGCCGGAACGAGCCACCACGGGACAAGCCGCGACAGCGCTCGCCCAACCCACACTGCCCAGCCCGGAGTCGCAGGTCAACGCCACGGGCACACCGTTCACCGGCACCCGGCCCGACGGAACCGTGTACGGCCTCATCGACGCGCACACCCATCTGTTCATGCAGGACGGCATGGGTGGCGCCGCCGTCTGCGGCAAGGTCTTCTCGGAACAGGGGATCGCGACGGCCCTGCGGGACTGCCCGTCGCACGAGCCGCACGGGCTCGGCGCCCTGCTGGAGAACCTGACCCGGAACGGCTCCCCGATCGGCACGCACGACACCACGGGCTGGCCCACGTTCGCCGACTGGCCCGCCCACGACTCCCTGACCCACCAGCAGATGTACTACCGCTGGGTGGAACGGGCCTGGCGCGGCGGGCAACGCGTCATGGTCAACGACCTGGTCACCAACGGCCTGCTGTGCTCCATCAACCCGGGCACCTACCAGAGCTGCGACGAGATGACGGCGATCCGTCTCCAGGCGCAGGACACCTACGACCTGCAGGCCTACGTCGACGCGCAGTACGGCGGGGCGGGCAAGGGCTGGTTCCGGATAGTGACCACCAGCGAGCAGGCGCGCCAGGTGATCGAAGAGGGCAAGCTCGCCGTCGTGCTCGGCGTCGAGACGTCGGAGCCGTTCGGCTGCAAGCAGACCCTGCGCATCCCGAACTGCTCGCGGGCCGACATCGACGCCGGCCTCGACGAGCTCTACGACCTGGGTGTGCGCTCGATGTACCTGTGCCACAAGTTCGACAACGCGCTGTGCGGCGTGCGGTTCGACGAGGGGTCCATGGGCACGATCATCAACGCCGGCCAGTTCCTCTCGACCGGCACCTGGTGGGACGCGCGCTCCTGCCCTGCCGACCAGCCGCACGACCACAACCCCGGCAACGGCGAGCTTCCGCCGGCCCTCGAGGACGACCTCCCGCCCGTCCTGCCCATCTACCCGCCGGGGACCGTCTGCAACACGAAGGGTCTGAGCGGGCTCGGCGCCTACGCCGTCCGCGGCCTGGTCGAGCGGGGCATGATGGTCGAGATCGACCACATGAGCGCCAAGGCCGCCGACCAGACGCTCGACATCCTGGAGGCCGAGGACTACCCGGGCGTCCTGTCGACGCACTCCTGGATGGACGAGCGGTACCTCGACCGGCTCTACGCCCTCGGCGGGTTCGCCACCATCTACGGGCACGCCGCCCACGAGTTCGTCGAGGAGTACGAGCGCACCGCACCAGTACGCGACCGGTACGGCGCGGGCATCGGGTTCGGCTTCGACATGAACGGGTTCGGCGGCACGCCGCCGCCCAGGGGCGGCACCGCGAACCCCGTCACCTACCCGTTCCGGTCGTTCGACGGCGGCACGCTGCTCGACCGGCAGACCACCGGTCAGCGCACGTGGGACATCAACGTCGACGGTGTCGCGCACTACGGGCTGGTGCCCGACTACGTCGAGGACCTGCGGCTCGTGGGCGGGCAGGAGATCATCGACGACCTGGCGCGCGGCCCGGAGAGCTACCTGACGACCTGGGCGGGGGCGGAGGCGCACTGATGCGCGCCGCCGGTTGAGCGGCTCCGGTGGCCGGGCGGTCGAGAACTGGGTCTCGACCGGCCTGGCCACCGTGAGCATCACGCCTTCGCGGTGTGGAACTTCCCCTGGGCGGCGAGCAGGCCCTCGGCGACCAGCAGCTCGACGGCGTCGGCGGCGTCGTCCACCAGGATCGGCAGGTCCTTCTTCTCCGTGGCGGAGAAGTCCTTGAGCACGTGGTCAGCGGTCTCCATCCGGCCCGGCGGGCGGCCGACGCCCACCCGCACGCGGTGGTAGTCCTTGGTCCCGAGGGCCTTGGTGGTGTCGCGCAGGCCGTTGTGGCCGCCCTCGCCGCCGCCGATCTTGAGCTTGATCGTGTCGAAGGGGATGTCCACCTCGTCGTGCACCATGACCACCTGCTCGGGGTCGACGTCGTAGTACTTGGCGAGCGCGCTGACCGGACCCCCCGACGTGTTCATGTAGGTCGTCGGCTTCGCGAGGATCACGCGGGGGCCGGGGGCCCCGCCGGGGAGCACGCCGAGCCGCGCCTCGGCGACGACCGCCTGCGCCCGCGCGTGCTTCGAGAAGCGTGCGCCGGTGCGCTCCGCGAGCAGGTCCAGCACCATCTGCCCCACGTTGTGCCGGTTGCCGGCGTACTTGGGGCCGGGGTTGCCGAGCCCGACGACGAGCCAGGGCCGGTCGCTCATGCTGGGTTCCCTTACGTCTGGGTGAGTGGTCGGCAGATTGTCAGGTGATCGGCAGTTGGAACTGCCGATCACCTGACAATCTGCCGATCACTCGGAGTACTAGAGAGGGCTCAGCTCTCCGAGGACGCCTCGGCGGGCGACTCGGCGGAGGCGTCGTCGTCGCCGGCCTCGCCGCGCGGCTCGGTGACGAGCACGACGACGGCCTTGGGGTCGGTGAGCAGCGTCGAGCCCTCCGGGAGGGCGACGTCCTCGGCGTGGATCTGCGCGCCGGACTCGAGGCCCTCGATGGAGACCTCGACGGACTCGGGCAGGTGCGTGGCCTCGGCCTCGACCGAGAGCGTCTGCTCCTCGACGAGGTGGATGGTGCCAGGGGCCGACTCGCCGACGATGTTGACGGAGATGTCGACGGTGATCTTCTCGCCGGCGCGCACGACCTGCAGGTCGATGTGCTCGATGGTGTTGCGGACCGGGTCGCGCTGGACGTCCTTGGCGACGGCCAGCTGGCCCTTGCCGTCGACGTCGATGTTGAGCAGCACGTTGGTCTGGCGCAGCGCCAGCATGGACTCGTGGCCCGGCAGGGTCACGTGCACCGGGTCGCCACCGTGCCCGTAGAGGACGGCGGGGATCTTGTTGTCACGGCGGATGCGGCGGGCAGCGCCCTTGCCGAACTCGGTACGGGCCTCAGCGGCGAGCTTGATCTCGGCCATGGGAATTCACTCCTGGAAGGTCTGTGTATGCAACTCGGTCGGCGGCTGCGTCGGCGCGGGACACGTGACGGGCGCGGAGCGGGGCCGTGGGACGGAGTGCTGGAGGGAACTCCAGGGGCCGCCGACGGCCGCCCAGTCGATCACGGACGCCGGCCTGGTGCTGGCGGGATCGAGTCCCGCCGCGGCCGTCAAGCGTCCCTCGCCGAGGCAACCTGACTACTGTACCCGCTCGTCAGCGCGATCCGCACCGAGAGGCGGTGTGACGCCGATCGAAGGCTGCGTGCGACGCGGCTTGTAGACGACCTGGACGTGGAACACGAAGCGCAGCAGGAACGCCACGACGAGGGTCACCGCCTGCACGAGCACCGGCCACATGCCCGTGAACTCGACGAGCCACCACAGCACGGGCAGGCGGATCGCCGCCTCGGTGCCGTTGAACGCGAACGAGTGCGCGAACCGTGACCAGACGCCACGGCCCTCGTTCCGCAGGTCGCGGAACACGAACCGCTCCTGCAGCAGGAAGTTCGTCAGGATCGTGACGACGGCGGAGATCACCGCACCCGCCACGTAGTGCATGCCCAACCCGGTGAGGGCCCACAGGATGAGGATGTTCAGCACGGCCCCGAAGCCGCCGATGATCGCGAACCGCGACATCCGACCGAACCGCAGGGCGGCGAGCTGCTCCAGGTAGCGCAGGCCGGTCTTGAAGGTGGCCTTGGAGTGCCCGGCGTACCGCTCGCCGAACACGAACGGCTCCTCCCCCACGGCCAGCGTGTTGCGGGCGAGGAGCTCGAGCAGGATCTTGAAGCCACGCGGGTGCAGGGAGTCGAGGTCCAGCCGGTCCACCCGGGTGGCGAAGAACCCCGTGAGCGGGTCGGTCACGTTGCGCAGCCGCACCGGGAACATCGAGCGCGCCAGGAGCGCCGACGCGATCGAGACACCGTGGCGCCACCAGCCGTCCAGACCCCCGGCGTCGCCGTCGCCGGTGTAGCGGGAGGCGACGACGATGTCGAGCCCCGCCTCGCGTCCACGCGTGACGAGCGCGGGCACGAGCTCCGGCGGGTGCTGCAGGTCGCCGTCCATCACGACCGCCCACTCGGTGGTGACGGTCCGCAGCCCGGCCACGACGGCGCCGCTGAGCCCGCCCTCGGCCTTCTCCCGGTGCAGCAGGCGCACCGGGACCGGTGCGGTGGCCGCGACCTCACGGATCAGCTCAGGGGTGTTGTCGGTGGAGTCGTCGACGAAGAGGATCTCCGCCAGGTCCGGCGCCCCTATCGGCGCCGGGCCGCCCTCGGGCCCGTGAAGGGCACCCGAGGGCCGACCGTCGTCGGACAGCACACCGAAGGCGGCGCACAGCCGCTCGGTGAGCACCCGGACGTTGGGCCCCTCGTTGAACGTGGGCACCACGACGGTGACGGTCACTGACCCTCCCAGATCGTTGTCAAGACACGGTCCTCCGTTGACCGCATCTGAGTCAAGGGTCAGACCGTATACCCAGACAGGCACCCGGGCGGACACCCGGGCTGACCTCGAAGGATCAGGAGTTGCCGTCGAAGAGCGACGTCACCGAGCCGTCGGAGTGGACCTCGTTGATCGCCGACGCGAGCAGCGGCGCGATCGAGAGCACCTTGAGGTTGGGGAACCGGCGGTCGTCCTCGATCGGCAGGGTGTCGGTCACGACGACCTCACGCGCACCGCACTCCGTGAGCCGCTGCGCGGCCGGCCCGGACAGCACGCCGTGCGTCGCCGCGACGGTCACGGACTTGGCGCCGGCGGCCATGATGACCTTGACCGCCTCGGCGATCGTGCCGCCGGTGTCGATGAGGTCGTCGACCAGCACGCAGTCGCGGCCCTGCACGTCACCGACGACGCGGTTGGCGACGGACTGGTTGGGGCGCGTGACGTCGCGCGTCTTGTGCACGAACGCCAGCGGGCCACCGCCCAGCTTGGAGGCCCAGATCTCGGCGACGCGGATGCGGCCGGCGTCCGGCGAGACGACCGTGACGTTCTCGACGTCCACGCGGGTGCGCACGTAGTCGACGAGGATCGGCATGGCCCACAGGTGGTCCACGGGGCCGTCGAAGAAGCCCTGGATCTGCGCGGTGTGCAGGTCCACGCTCATCAGGCGGTCGGCGCCCGCCGTCTTGAACATGTCGGCGATGAGGCGGGCCGAGATCGGCTCGCGGCCGCGGCTCTTCTTGTCCTGCCGCGCGTAGCCGAAGAACGGCGCGACGACGGTGACGGAGTGCGCGGAGGCCCGCTTGGCGGCGTCGACCATGAGCAGCTGCTCCATGATCCACTGGTTGACCGGCATCGTGTGCGACTGCAGCAGGAACAGGTCCATGCCGCGCACCGAGTCGCTGAAGCGTACGTAGGTCTCGCTGTTCGCGAAGTCGTACGCGGACACGCCGAGCAGATCGATGCCCAGCTCCTTCGCGACGTTCCGCGCCAGCTCGGGGTGCGCGCGTCCAGATGCGAGGACGAGTGGGTGGCGGTTCGGGCCAGGAGCAATGCTGGTCATCAGCGGGACTTTCCTTCCTTGTCGGCCCCGGGTACGGGGGCCAGGTCGGCCGGCTCGGCCTGGACGGCCGCGGCCTGCGGGGCGATGGGGGCCCCGGCTGCATTCTGCTGGGCAAGCTGTCGCTGTGCCTGGTCACCGAGACCGGACGCCCCACCGTGGGCGTTCGCCGCGGCGTCCGCGGCGGCCGTCCCCGGCCGACGACGGGCGACCCAGCCCTCGATGTTCCGCTGCTGCCCGGCGGTGACGCCGAGCGCGCCGGCGGGCACGTCCCGGCGGATCACGGAGCCGGCGGCGGTGTAGGCGCCGTCGCCCACCGTGACGGGCGCGACGAACATGTTGTCCGCGCCCGTGCGGGCGTGCGAGCCGATCACCGTGCGGTGCTTGTGCACACCGTCGTAGTTCACGGTCACCGACGCCGCACCGATGTTGGAGTGCTCGCCGATCGTCGCGTCGCCCACGTAGGAGAGGTGCGGGACCTTGCTGCCCTCGCCGATCTGGGCGTTCTTGGTCTCGACGAACGTGCCGATCTTGCCCTTGCGACCCAGGCTGGTGCCGGGGCGCAGGTAGGCGAACGGACCGACGGACGCACCCTCGCCGATGACGGCGAGGGAACCGTGCGTGCGGACGACCGTCGCGCCGACCCCCACCTCGACGTCGGTCAGGGTGGTGTCGGGGCCGATCGTGGCGCCGGTCGCGACCACCGTCGCGCCCTTGAGCTGCGTGTTCGGGAGCAGCGTGACATCGGGAGACAGCTCGACGTCGACGTCGATCCACGTGGTGGCCGGGTCCTGGACCGTGACGCCCGCGCGCTGCCACTCCTCGACGATGCGGCGGTTCATCTCGCGGGCCAGGACCGAGAGGGCCACCCGGTCGTTGACGCCCTCGACGAGCATCGGGTCGTCGGCGAGCAGCGCCCGCACGTGCAGACCCTCGGTACGGGCGAACGCGATGACGTCGGTCAGGTAGACCTCGCCCTGCGCGTTCCGGCTGTCGAGACCGCCGAGGCCCTTGCGCAGCGTGGCGGCGTCGAACACGTAGACCGACGAGTTGATCTCGCGGATCTCGAGCTGGTCGGCGTTCGCGTCCTTGTGCTCGACGATCTCGAGCACGTCGCCGGTGTCCGGCTCGCGGACGATCCGGCCGTAGCCGGTGGCGTCGGCGACCTCGGTGGTGAGGACGGTCACCGCGTTGCCGTCGGCGCGGTGCGCGGAGAGCAGCTGGGCGAGGGTGGCGCCGTCGAGCAGGGGTACGTCGCCCGCCACCACCACGATGGCGCCCTCGACGCCGTCGCCCACCAGCTCGCCGTCGGCGATGCCCGCGACCGCCGCGGCGGCCTGCGCCTTGGCGTCGAGCGCCACGAGGGCACACTGCACCGCTCGGCCGGTACCGGGGATGTCGTCCTGGTCCACGAGGATCGCCTCGGGGTCGAGCTGTCCGATCGCCTCCGCGACCAGCTCACGCTCGTGCCGGACCACCACGGCGACCTGCAAGGGCTCGAGCTCACGAGCGGCCGTCAGCGCGTGCCCGACCATCGGCTTGCCGCCGAGCGGGTGCAGGATCTTCGGCAACGCTGACTTCATGCGGGTGCCCTGGCCGGCGGCAAGAACGATGACTGCTGCCGGCTGAGGTGTCTCGGTCACGAGTGCTCCGATCGGTGGGTTCGTCAGATCCGGATGGCTCCGCCCCCAGGATTCGAACCTGGACTAAAGGCACCAAAAACCTCTGTGCTGCCGATTACACCAAGGCGGACCGGGCGCGCGCGGCTCCGTCGTGACCCGAAGCGGGCGTGTGCCACCGTCGCACGTCCGTGAACAGTCTGCCAGGTCCTGAGCCATGCCCCCGCCCGTTCCCGGCGAGTCGTCAGCCACATCCGCGTTCTTCCGCGTTCGCCCGTCCGGCACGTTCCGGACACGTCCGGAACTGTCGCTCGGGCACAATGAGCACCATGGCCGCCGACAACCGACGTACCCACCGACCTCGTATGACGGCCAGTCAGCGCCGCGAGCAGCTGCTCGCGGTCAGCCGCGGACTGTTCGCCGGAAAAGGCTTCGAAGGCACGAGCGTGGAGGAGATCGCGGCGCGCGCCGAGGTCTCCAAGCCCGTCGTGTACGAGCACTTCGGCGGCAAGGAGGGCATCTACGCGGTAGTGGTGGACCGCGAGGTCCAGGCGCTCACCACCGCGCTGACGGGTGCGCTCGGCTCGGGCGGCCACCCCAAGGTCCTGCTGGAGCGGACGGCGCTCGCCCTGCTGGACTACATCGAGTCGTCCGAGGACGGTTTTCGCATCCTCGTGCGCGACTCCCCCGTCGCGCAGGCGACCGGGACGTTCTCGAGCCTGATCGGCGACGTCGCCACCCAGGTCGAGTCGATCCTCGAACCGCAGTTCCGGGCCGCGGGACTCGAGACGAGGACCGCCCCGCTCTACGCGCAGATGCTCGTCGGCATGATCGCGCTCACCGGCCAGTACTGGCTGGACGCCCGCAGCCCCAAGAAGACCGAGGTGGCGGCTCACCTCGTCAACCTGGCGTGGAACGGCCTGCACAACATGGAGAAGAAGCCGGAGCTGACCCGGCACTCGCGCTGAGGCGCGAGGCGCTGACGCGGGCTGAACAATGCGCCCGAACTGCCACCATTCGGGCACGGGATTGCGCTGACGCACCCGTATCTTCCCTGAGGCAAGAAGTGTGCGTGCTGCATTTATATAACGAACACCCCTCGCGAGAACTCGCGAGGGGTGTTCGTCAGCTGGGGATGCTACTTATGCCGCCGCCGAAAGTGGCTGACGACGTACTTGCAGGTCAGAGACCGATCAGGCAGAGGATCTGCGCGACGCTGTAGCCAAGGTTGTGCAGGAGCTCGGAGACGATGTCAACAACGGTCATGGGGCTATTCCTTCCAAAAAACGGGAAATCACAGGATGATCACCTGTGAGCGGAACAGTGTTCGCGTTCCATACATTAAGCACACGACACGGACTCTGCAATGGGAAAGGGATATTCACCCCTAATAGGCGCCCGGTTTCACCCTGTGATATTGGATCAGGAATCGGACCACTGTTCACCGCAAAGTGGACATATTCTTGAGCGTGAGTCAGTGCTGTCGGCAGGACATCGCGTCTAGGCTGCGGCGCGTGACGTCACCCGAACATCTCGCGACCGTTCGAACCGACTACGACGCCATGGCCGACGCCTATACGGCGTACATCGGTGAAGCGTTCGCCGGCTACCCGCTGAATCACGTCATGGTGCAGGCGTTCGCCGACCTGGTCCGGCAGGCGGGCGGGGGCCCCGTGGCCGACGTCGGCTGCGGGCCCGGGCACGTCACCGCATACCTGCGCGACCGCGGCGTCGACGCGTTCGGCGTCGACCTCTCGCCGCAGCTCGTGGCGACAGCCCGCGCGGCCAACCCCGGCGTCCGCTTCGACGTCGGCGACATGGGCTCGCTCGAGATCGCCTCCGGGACGCTCTCCGGAGTGCTGGCGAACTACTCGATCATCCACACGCCGCCCGACGCTCTCCCGGCGACGCTCGCCGAGCTCAGCCGGGTCGTGGCGCCCGGCGGCCATCTCCTGGTGGCGTTCCAGGCACTCGGCGACACCGGCCAGACTGCCGAGTACTTCGACCACAAGGTGTCGCCCGCGTGGCGGTACTCGCCCGACCACGTGATCACGCTGCTGGCGGAGACCGGTGCGGTCGAGGTGGCGCGCCTGGTGATCGCGTCGACCGAGGATCCGGCGCGCGGCTTCCCGCAGGCGCATCTCCTCGCGCGTAAGTCGACCGGCTGAGTCGACCGCCTAGCGCTCGCCAAGGAGCTCACCACGCGGCGAGCAGCAGCTCCTCCACGGCATCGGCGGTCACGGGCCGGGGGTTCGGATACGGGTCGGCCGCCACCCGTTCGGCCACCTCGCGCAGGGCGGTGCGCTGTACGCCGAGCGCGCCGAGCGACGTCGGACCGTCGTGCTTGCCTGCCAGGGCAGCGACCGCGAGCGCCGGGTCGCCGTCCGCGACGCGTGCCAGGCGTGCGGCGGCGTCGGGTGCGGCGGCCAGGTTGAACCGCATGACGTGCGCGAGGAGCAGCGCGTGCAGCTCCGCGTGGGGCAGGCCGAAGGTCCCGCCGAGCACGTGGGCGAGCTGGTGGTGCAGGCCCATCCGGGCCTGTGCCAGACAGGCGCCCGCGAGCCAGGCGGCTTCCTGGAGGCGGCCGCGGGCGACGACGTCGGACGGGCGGTCCAGGACCACGGGGAGCGCCGTGAGGATGCCGTCGGCAGCCTCGACCCCGTAGGCGCGGGTCGCCGCGCTCGCACCGGTGTCCCACAGCGCCTCGACGGCGTGCGCGAGCGCGTTGAGGGCCGAGGTCAGCGTCAGCCCGCGGGGCAGGGACAGCGTCAGCTCCGGGTCGTACACGACGGTGCCCGGCGTGAAGGCCGGGTCCCGTCGCGTCGTCTTGACGCCGTGCTCCGTCTCGCCGAGCACCGGCGTGGCCTCCGAACCCGCATACGTGGTCGGTACCGCCACCTGGGGCATGCCTGTCCGGATGGCCAGCGCCTTCGACAGCCCGATGGCCGAGCCCCCGCCGATGGCGACTATCGCGTCGGCCCGCGCCTCCCCCGCCAGAGCGAGCGCTTCGGCGGTCACCTCGACGGGCGTGTGCTGGACCGGGCGTGCGAAGGTCGCGGCATGCCGCTCCCCGAGGGTGACGGCCAGGTCCTGCCCCACCTCGGCCGACGACGGTGCCGCCACCAGCAGCACCCGCTCCGACCCGAGCCGCTCCAGCTCGTCCGGCACGAGGGACCGCGCGCCCGGACCCTGCAGCACTCGACCGGCGTAGACCTGGTGCACCCTGATGTCTGTTCCCACGAGGCCTGAGCCTACGGTCGCCGTACACCCTCTGACCAAGAGCGACGCGGCACGGACACCCTGTCGAGATTCTTGATGTCGAGATATCCGGTAGCCTCTCGCCATGGAGCACACAGGTCCCGACGACGAGGTCGACCGCATCGTCGCCGCGTGGCGCCACGTGCGCCCGGACCTGGAGCTCGAACCCCTCACGGTGTTCAGCCGCGTGTCCCGCCTCGCGCGACACCTCGATCTCGCACGCCGCACCGCCTTCGCCCGGCACAGCCTGGAGACGTGGGAGTTCGACGTGCTCTCCGCGCTGCGCCGCGCCGGCGAACCCTTCCGGCTGTCGCCCGGCACGCTCGTCACCCAGACCCTGGTCACCAGCGGCACCATGACCAACCGGATAGACCGCCTGGAGTCGCGCGGGTTCGTGCAGCGGCACCGCTCCCCCGACGACCGCCGCGGGGTGCTGGTCGAGCTCACCGACGAGGGGCTGGCGCGGGTCGACGCGGCGATGAGCGACCTCCTGGACATCGAGGCCAAGGTGCTGACCGCCCTGTCCCCCGCTGAGCGCCCGCAGCTCGCGGACCTGCTGCGCACGGTGACCGCTCAGTTCGACGAGTGAGCTCGCACGACTGAGCTCGCCGAGCACCTGTAGCAGGATCGGCGCATGACCGACGACCACCTCATGCGCATCCACAGCCCCGAGTTCCAGGCGATGGCCGAGCGGGTCCGCAGGGCCACCGAGCTCACCTCACGCCTGAACGTCCTGCCCTTCGACGACGAGGCGGGCAAGGCGGAGCTGTTCGAGCAGATCCTCGGCAGGCCGCTGCCGGCGAGGGCCACCATCTATCCGCCGTTCTACACGGACCACGGCCTGAACCTGGACCTCGGCGAGCGGGTGTTCATCAACCAGAACTGCACGTTCCTGGACTACGCGGGCATCCGGCTCGGCGAGCGCGTGATGGTCGGGCCGAAGGCCACGTTCATCACCATGGGCCATCCGGTCGATCCGGAGGACCGCCGGACCTGGCTGAGCGGCGCGCCGATCGACGTGGCGGAGAACGTCTGGATCGGCGCCGGCGCCACGATCCTGCCCGGCGTCAGCATCGGCAGGGACGCGGTGGTGGCCGCGGGCGCCGTGGTGGCCGACGGCGTCCCCGCCGCGAGCCTGGTGACCGGCGGCAAGGCGACCGTACGCCGGACGTGGTGACGGGCGGTCCAACCTCAGCGGTCGCGGGTGACCACTATCTTCTCGCGCCCGAGCTGGTCGGGCAGGAAGAACAGGTCGTCGGCGTCCGCGACGTACAGGGGCAGCTCGCCCAGCTCCGCCGGCATGCCGTCGGCGTCGGTGACCGTCAGCTCGACGTGGTCCGCCGAGCTCTTCGAGTCGTACTTCCAGGTGCCCTCGATCTCGGCGGGGATCTCGTCGACCTTGCCACCCGCAGCGGCGGCCAGCACCTCGTCCGGGACCCCGACGGCGGTGAAGGTGCGGTCCTCACCGAGCGCGACGACGGTAGTGGCGCCGTCGCCCACGTACGAGCCGACGAACTCCGGCTCGGTGTAGTCGAGCTTCCCCAGATCGAACGCGCACCCCGAGAGCATGAGTACGCCGACGAGTGCTCCCACACCTCGGAAGACCTGTCGCTGCTTCATTCGACACCCCTGTTGTCCCGGACCTGCTGACCGGTCGCCCAATCTAACGGGAAAGCCGCATTCCCTCCTGGGAAGCCGTCATGACGATCTCCACACCATGTGCGGATGCGCTGGACGCCCGATGCAACCAACAGACCCCGTCGCGCACAATGACAGCATCATGAGCAACATCCGCACAGCGGCAGGCGGCTCCGCGCTGCTCGTCGCGGTCCTCGTCTTCGCCCTGAACCTGCGCACCCCCATCACATCCCTCCCGCCGGTCATGGCCGACGTCGCGACGGGCCTGGGCCTCGACCAGACCCTTGCCGGCCTGCTCGTGGGGATCCCCGCGCTGTGCTTCAGCGTGGTGGCGCCGGCGGCGTCGACCCTGATCGCCCGGGCCGGGCCGTACTCGGCGGTCACGGTAGCCCTGGTGGGCGTGATCGCCGGGACGCTGATCCGGTCGGTAGGCACGGGCACACCGGGCGTTGTGGCAGCCTTCGCCGGCACGGTGCTCCTGGGCTGCGCGATCACGGTGGGCAACGTGGTGGTGCCGGTCATCATCGCGCGGGACTTCCCGGCCAGGACGGCGCTGGCGACCGGCCTGTACTCGTCGACGATGAACCTCGGCTCTGTCTTCGCGACGTCGCTCACCGCGCCGTTCGCGGCCCTCGTCGGCTGGCAGGGCGCCGTCGCCTCCTGGTCGCTCGTCGCCGCGGTGGCACTGGTCGTCTGGCTCGTCACCACCCGCCGTATGCCGGACCCGCACGCCACCCGCGCGGCCCGTACGCCCGCCCCGCCGCCGGCCGAGCGGCCCGACGAGACCTGGGGCGGCGTGGTGCGCCGTCCGATCACCTGGGCGCTGGCGGTCGCGTTCGCCGGGCAGTCGTTCTCGTACTTCGCGGTCACCGGCTGGCTCCCGGAGCTGCTGCGCGACCTGCTGGACCTGTCCGTGACCACGGCGGGCAACGCGGCAGCGCCCTTCCAGGGCCTCGCCATAGCGGGCAGCGTGCTGGTCCCGCTCGCACTGGCGGCCCGGGTGCCGATGCGGGGTGCCGCGGTGACGATGGGCCTGCTGTGGGTCTCGCTCCCGGCGGGCCTGCTGCTGGCGCCGCAGTGGTGGCTGCTGTGGGTGAGTCTCGCCGGGATCGCCCAGGGCGGGAACTTCGTGGTGATCTTCACCCTCGTCGCGCAGCGGTGCCGCACGGTGGCGCAGACCCGGCGGACGGTGGCGGCCGTGCAGGCGATCGGCTACGCCGTTGCCGCTACCGCTCCCGCCGTCATCGGCGCCGTGCACGCGGTGTCGGGCGGCTGGAACGCGGCGCTCCTGGTGATGCTGGGGTCCACGCTCACACTCGGGACGGCCGAGCTGCTGGCGACGCGACGCCCCAGGCACAGACGGTCCTAACAGGAACATTTCCATAGGCATTGAAACTTGGCAGGATCATTGCCTACCTTTCCAGCATGACGACACATCTTGAGCCCACCGCAGTGCTCCCCACCCTTCGCGAGCACCTCCTGGTCGACGGGTTCGACCTCGTCCTCGACCTCACCCGGTCGCACGGCTCCACGCTTGTCGACGCGCGTGACGGTCGCGAGTGGCTCGACCTGTTCACCTTCTTCGCCTCCTCGCCCCTCGGCATGAACCACCCCGCTCTTGCCGACGACGCGGCGTTCCGCGAGGAGCTCGCCACCGCCGCCATCAACAAGCCGTCCAACTCCGACATCTACACGGTCGAGATGGCACGCTTCGCGGACACCTTCGCGCGTGTGCTCGGCGACCCCGCGCTGCCGCACCTGTTCTTCATCGACGGCGGCGCGCTCGCCGTCGAGAACGCGCTCAAGGTCGCGTTCGACTGGAAGTCCCGCTTCAACGAGGCGAACGGCCGCTCCCCAGAGCTCGGCACCCAGGTGATGCACCTGGAGCACGCGTTCCACGGCCGTTCGGGGTACACGATGTCGCTGACCAACACGGAACCGGGCAAGGTGGCCCGGTTCCCGAAGTTCGACTGGCCGCGCATCCCCTCGCCGTACATCGCAGAGGGCAAGGACATGGACGCGGCGGAGGCGGCGGCGCTCGGGGCCGCTCGTGCGGCGTTCGAGGCCAACCCGCACGACATCGCGGCGTTCATCATGGAGCCCATCCAGGGTGAGGGTGGCGACCACCACTTCCGCACCCCGTTCCTTGCGGGCATGCAGGACCTGTGCCGCGAGTTCGACGCGCTGTTCATCGTGGACGAGGTCCAGACCGGCGCCGGGATCACCGGCACGACCTGGGCGTACCAGCAGCTCGGTATCACCCCCGACGTCGTCGCCTTCGGCAAGAAGACGCAGGTCTGCGGCATCATGGCCGGCGGCCGCGTCGACGAGATCCCGGACAACGCGTTCGCCGTCTCGTCGCGCATCAACTCCACCTGGGGCGGCAACCTCACCGACATGGTGCGCTCGCGCCGGATCCTGGAGACCTACGAGGCCGAGGGCCTGGTCGACCGGGCCCGCACGATGGGCAAGCGCCTGCACGACGCGCTCACCGAGCTGGCCACCCGGCACGACGGCGTGACCGACGTCCGCGGCAAGGGCCTGATGTGCGCGCTGACGCTGCCCTCCCGCGAGGTCCGCGACCGGGTGCTGGGCGCGCTCACCGAGCGGAGCGTCCTGCTCCTGGGCTGCGGCGAGCGGTCGGTCCGGTTCCGCCCGGCGCTGACGGTCTCCACCGAGGCGCTGGAGGCCGTCGTCAAGGCCCTGGACGAGGTCCTGGCAGAGACGCTCTGAGACCGCGAAGTAGAGCGCTTGTCCGAGTCTCCCGAGCGAACCTCGGGAGACTCGGACAAGCGCTCTACTTCGCGGTCCGGGTCACTCGTCCTCCGCCGCGACGCTGTCCGCGATCCTGAGCAGCTCGGCCACGGTCGGCCCCGAGCCGCCCTCCGGCGTGCGGCCCATCGTGCCGAGCAGCAGGTAGGAGCCCGCGTCGTCGGTCCATTCGACCCGCACCGGCCCGAACCCGTTGTTGTCCACGCGGGTCACCCGCGCCTCCCGGCCCGAGTCCGCGAGATCCGACCACTCGACGGTCACGTTGTCGCCGGACAGCTCGCCGGACAGCTCGGTGGAACCCGGGTACGCCACGTAGGTGATGGCCGACGCCGGGTGGTACGCGCCGGAGCGGACCTCGTCCTCGGGCCAGGACAGGCCGGGCCCGCCGCTGAACGTCTCGTCGTTGCCCTCGCCCTCCAGCGGGTAGATGATCCACGTGCCGAGGTGGTCCTCCGCCGTCGTGCGGCCGATCGCTGCCGAGATGTCCGCCGGGCACTCCGCCGCCGCGCGCTGGACGGTCTTCGGCACCCAGTGCGGCTGGCGCAGGTCCTCGGCGCAGGTCCCGGCGGTGAGCTCCGTGGCGTCCACCGGTGTGACGACGGGCTCGTCCTCCCGCGCCCCGAGGATCAGGGTCACGACGATGATGATGATCGCGCCGAGCAGCGTCACCGCGCCGCCGAGCAGCCACTCCGGCCGGATCCTCGGCTCCTCGATGGTGGTGACCACGTCAGCTCTCGCACTCGATCTCGACCACCGCGTCGCGCGAGAGGGCAGTGATCTTGTTCGACGTGACAGGGCTGGCGGCAACACCCGGCAGCACGTAGGAGCCCCAGTCGCACTCGTTGTCGGCGAAGAAGGCCTCCCGCGCGCCGCCCGGCGCGGCGTACCGCACGCGGTGGTCGGGCCCCCGGCAGTCGTACTCCGGGTCGCACAGGGAGATCAGGTACGCACGCATGGTCAGCCACGTGCTGGTGTCGACACAGCCGTTCACCGGTAGGCCGTTGTAGGCCTGGAACGCCTTGGCCGCGACCTCCGACTCGGCGTCCCACGCCCCGTCGACCGGCTCCAGGCCGGTGCCCGCCCACAGCACGTTCTGCGCGGCGACCACAGCGCCGCCGGACGTCTGGCCGCACTCGCCGACGGGGTCGTTGGACACCCACATCGCGCTCGAGCTCATCGCCTGCACCACGGCGGCGATGATCAGGGCGGCTGCGACGGTGCCACCGCCCGCCTGCAGCCAGGTTCGGGTGGTGGGCATTCCCTCGGCGCTCCTTCGTCGGCCCGACGCCGGGCCGGGCGATGTACTGGCGAGCGTGAGCGTAACAATCCGCCCTTAAAAGACGGAAGCGACGCACCGGACGAACCCCCAACTAGCGACCGTGCCTACGTTCGCTGCCCCTCACCGCGTCGTGTGGGCGCCCCCGTTGACGTGCAGGGTCTGGCCGGTGATGTGGCGGGCAGCCGGTGAGGCGAGGAAGGAGACCAGCGCGGCGACGTCGTCGGGCAGGCCCGCGCGGCCGTCGTGCGTGGCGGCGATCAGGCGGTCGCGGCGCTGCTCGGTGAGGCGGTCCTTGAAGTAGCCGGTCTCGGCGATGTAGCCGGGCGCCACGCAGTTCGCGGTGATCCCGCGCGGGCCGACCGACGCGGACAGCCCCGCGGTCCACGCCTGGACCGCCGCCTTCGCGACCCCGTACGACGTGCCCGCGTACTCGGCGCCGATCGAGCCGACGGTGACCACCGCCCCGCCGTCCGGCATGGTCTCCAGGACGGCGGACGCCACCAGCACGGTGCTGATCAGGTTCGCCTCGAGGTTGGCCCGCCAGCCGTCGGCCACCTGCGCGAGGCCTACCGGCCCCGGCCGGTCGAAGTCGGTGTTGCCACCCGCCATCGCCACCAGTACCTCCACGGGGGCGTCGAGCTGCGCCGTCAGCGCCGCGACATCGTCCGGCTGCCCGACGTCGCAGCGCACCCCGCGCGCACCGGTCGCCTCCACCGCCCGGTCGAGTCGTGCAGCGGAGCGGCCGGTGATGACCACGCTGTCGCCCTGCTCGACGAACCGGCGCGCCACCGCGCGCCCGATGCCGCCGGACCCGCCTGTGACAAGAACAAGTCTTGGCATGCTGATGTCTCCTGCTCCTACATGATTGGTATGTTTAGACCTAAACATACAGGAGGAGCCAGTGACCGAGTACCCCTTCGACTCCACGGCGGCCATGCCGCCCGAGGCGATCGCCGCCGCATGGGAGCGCGAGCTACCGGGCGTGCCGGTGTCGTCGATAGGCGTGATCACACCGCTGTGGCGCGCCGCGAAGACCCTTGCGGACGATCGCCGCAGGACCCTGCACCGGATAGGGATCGATCCGGCGACCCTCGACCTGCTCAGCACCCTGCGCCGTGCGGGCGAGCCGTGGGCGCTGACGACCAAGGAGCTTGCGGCGCAGACCCTCGTGACGGCCGGGGCGATCTCGCAGCGCGTGGCCAGGGCAGAGCGCGAGGGGCTGGTGACGCGGTCGCCGTCCGACGCCGGGCGGCGCGCGGTGGCCGTGACGCTGACCGCCGCCGGGCACGAGCTCGTGGAGCGGGCGGTCCGCGACCTGCTCACACACGAGGAAGAGCTGGTCGGCGGCCTGACGGCGGAGGACCGCCAGACGCTCGCCGGGCTCCTCGCCCGGCTCGACCCGGGCGCCGGTCGTCAGACCGGTTCGGTCGTCTGACCCTCGAAGTAGGTCTGCAGCACCACGGTGGTGCGGGTCGAGACCTTCGCCGTGCGGCGGATGCGCCCGAGCAGCTCCTCCAGCGCCCTCGGCGAGGCCACCCGCGCCGTGAGCAGGTAGTTGGCGTTGCCCGCCACCGAGTAGCAGGACTCGATGCCCGGCATGCCCCGCAGCCGTTCGGGCGCGTCGTCCTCCTGCGCCTGGTCCAGGGGCGTGATCTCCACGAACGCGGAGAGCGGCAGCCCTACCGCCTCCGGGTTCACCACCGCTCGATAGCCGGTGATGACGCCACGGGCCTCCAGCTTGCGCACCCGCACCTGCACCGCCGACAGGGACAGCCCCGAGATCTCGGACAGCACCGCGAGCGTGGTGCGCCCGTCCTTGCGCAGTGCGTCCACTAGCGCTCGGTCGACCCCGTCGAGCGGTGCCAGATCGTTGTCGGTCATCCCGCCACCTCCGCCGCTTCCAACCAGGCCGCCTCGAGCTCGTCGCGCTCGCTCACCAGGTCGCGGAGCTCCGCGTCCAGCCGAGCGACAGCCTGGTAGTCCGTGGCCTGCTGTGCGATTGTTTCGTGCAGCTCGGCCTCCTTCTGGGCAATCTTCGCAAGACGGCGCTCGATTCGGGAGACCTCTTTCTTCGCGGCACGGATGTCGCGCTGGTTGAGCGCCTCTCCCCCGGGGCCGCCGCCCCCTGCCGGAGCCGTGCCCGACGTCGTCCCGCCGGCGGCCGAGCCGCCCGACGTACCGCCCCCGCCCCCTGCCGGAGTGCCCGAGGCAGAGGCACCGGCGGCCTTGGCCGCCGCCCGGAGCCGGAGGTACTCCTCCACCCCGCCGGGCAGGTCGCGGATCGTCCCGTCACCGAGCAGCGCGACCTGCCGGTCCGCCACCCGTTCCAGCAGGTACCGGTCGTGCGAGACCACTATCAGCGTGCCGAGCCAGCCGTCCAGCAGGTCCTCGACCGCGGCGAGCGTGTCGGTGTCGAGGTCGTTGGTGGGCTCGTCGAGCAGCAGGACATTGGGCTCGGCCACCAGCAGGCGCAACAGCTGCAGCCGACGCCGCTCGCCGCCGGACAGGTCCTTCACCGGCGTGTAGGCCCGCTCGCGCGTGAAGCCGAGCTTCTCGGTGAGCTGCGAGGCCGTGAGCTCCTTGCCGTCGACGACGACCCGGCCCTTCTCGGACTCGATCACCTCGACCGCCGTGAGCCTCCCGAGCTCGTCCAGCTCGGAGACGTCCTGCGTCAGCTCCTTGACATGGATCGTCTTGCCGCGCTTGACGCGACCCGACCCGGGTTCGCGGCGGCCGGCGAGCAGCGCGAGCAGCGTCGTCTTGCCCGCACCGTTGACGCCGACCACGCCGTACCGGTCCCCGGGACCGAGGCGCCACGTCACGTCGTCGAACAGGACCTTGCCGCCGAGCTCGAGCGAGACCGACTCCAGGTCCAGCACGTCCTTGCCCAGGCGCCGCGTCGCCATCCGGGTGAGCTCCATCGAGTCGCGCGGCGGCGGCTCGTCGTCGATCAGCGCGGACGCGGCGTCGAGCCGGAACTTCGGCTTGGACGTACGGGCCGGGGCCCCACGACGCAGCCAGGCGAGCTCCTTGCGCAGCAGGTTGTCCCGCTTCTCCGAGGCCGTCGCTGCCTGCCGCGCCCGCTCGGCACGCGCCAGGATGTAGGCGGCATAACCGCCCTCGTACCCGTCGATGGCGCCGGTACCGTCGCCGCGCACCTCCCACATGCGCGTGCAGACCTCGTCGAGGAACCAGCGGTCGTGCGTCACGACCACCAGCGCGCCGGTCGCTCCCGGGCGGCCGTACCGCTCGCGGAGGTGCTCAGCGAGCCAGGCCACGCCCTCGACGTCGAGGTGGTTGGTGGGCTCGTCGAGCAGCAGCACGTCCGGGTCCTGCACGAGCAGGGCGGCGAGCGCCACGCGGCGGCGCTGGCCGCCGGAGAGCTTGGCGACCGGGGCGTCCCAGGCGAGGTCGGCGAGCAGGCCTTCCTGCACCTGGCGGACCCGGGCGTCGGAGGCCCAGACGTGCGTCTCCGCGTCGCCGTGCACGATGTCGAGGATCGTCGCGGCCTCGTCGAGCTCGTCCCGCTGGTCGAGCATGCCGAGGACCGTCCCGCCCACCTTGGTGACCCGTCCGGCGTCGGGCCGCGAGGTGCCGGTGAGGATGCGCAGGAGGGTCGACTTGCCGGCGCCGTTGGGGCCGACCACGCCGACGCGGTCGCCGTCGTCGAGGCCGAGGGAGACCTCGGACAGGAGGGTGCGAGTACCGATGGTCAGCGCGATGCCGTCCGCGCCGAGAAGATGTGCCACCTAGAAAGACTAGTTCGCCGTGGGACCGGGGTCGGACACTCGACTCGACATCTCGTACCGTGCGGCGTGCTCTCGCAGGTACTCGCGAAGAAACGGGAGCGCGAAGTCGACGTATCCACGACGGGTGGGCTCGATCATGCCTGCGTCGATCAGGCGGAGTCGATAGGTGCCCGCATACGCGGGCGTCGACCGGAGACGCTGCGCGACCGTGCTCGTCGAAGACTCACCGTCGTCCTGAGCCATGGCCACGAGGTAGGTACGGTCCACGTCGGACAGGTCAGCCAATGCCGTGGCGTGCACGAGTGACCCCAGCCGACGGCGCGCGACGGGAACCCCCGCGGCGACCGCAGCGTCGTCGATCACGTCCCCGTCCGCCTTGCGCCACACGTGGTAGCCGACCAGCTGGATCATGAACGGGTAACCACCCGTGGCTTGGGTTGCCTCCACGAGCGCGGAGTCGGTGATGTGTCGGCCCTCGGACTCGATCGTGGTTCTGAGTGCCTCGCTGACGTCGCCAAGGTCGACGTCGTGAAGCTCAACCCGATTGGCGCGTCGCAGGAAGGTCAGTACGTCGTCGTTGAGGAGGTCGGAGACGGCAGATGGCAGGCCCGCCATGACCAGTGCGATGTCGCGGTCCTCTCCGGCGAGGTGCTGATAGGTGGTTGCAAGGTCGCGAAGCTCCTCACGGCCTGCGGAGTGAACTTCGTCGACCGTGATGAGCAGCCCCGTGCCGTTCCGTTCCAGCACGTCGAGGAGCCGGCCCATCTGTTCACGCCACTGCACAACCATGGCGGGCCGCTCGGAGAACGTGAGCCCGCCTCCTCCAGGCAACGAGAACCCGGTGATCTGCCTGCCCGGCTTGCTGGACCCGTCGAGCTCGTAGAGCGTCCGCGTGACCGTGTGCATCAACCGCTCGACCAGCCCCGGAGTAGCCGTCTCCGAGATGGTGACCCAACCCTCCCGTAGGACGTGGTCAGCGAGCTCGAGCAGCATCACAGTCTTGCCTACCCCACGTGCGCCGGTGAGGATCGACAATCGGCCAGGCGCACCCGGCCCATCGAGCACAGACTCGTCGAACTCGGTCAGCACGTCGTCCCGGCCTACCAGTAGCGGTGGTGTCACGCCCGCAGTCGGTTTGAATGGGTTCCGCACCAAGTTTGGACTCCTTTGGATTCTTTGAAGAGTTTGAAGAGTTTGAAGTCTTTGAATTCACCTAGTGTGCATTGCCCTGGCCCGCAGCGCCATGGTTACGCTGTCCACCGTCGACGGCGATCGAGCCCGCCGACTCCGCCGTCGGCCCCGCTGACGACTACGCCGAGGAGCATCCACGTGGCCCAGTTCGACATGCCGCTGTCCGATCTCGAGAGGTATCTCCCCGAGATGGACGAGCCCGCCGACTTCGACGAGTTCTGGTCGACGACCCTGGCCGAGGCGCGCACGTTCGACGAGGCGCCGGAGGTGGAGCGCATCGACGTCGGGCTCACCGAGGTAGTGGTCGACGACGTGACGTTCCCCGGCTTCGGCGGGCATCCCGTCAAGGGCTGGCTCACGCGCCCCGCGCACGCGGACGGCGACCTGCCCGTGGTGGTCGAGTACGAGGGTTACGGCGGCGGGCGGGGCCTGCCGCACGAGAAGATCCACTGGGCCGCCGCCGGCTACGCGCACCTGCGCATGGACACGCGCGGGCAGGGCTCTGGCTGGGGCGCAGGTGGGGCGACTCCGGACCCGGTGGGTTCCGGGCCGGCGGCCCCAGGGTTCATGACCCGCGGCGTGCTCGACCCGCGCGACCACTACTACCGCCGCGTCTTCACCGACGGTGCCCGCGCCGTCGACGCCGTGCGCGCGATCCCCGGTCTGGACCCGCTGCGCGTGGCGGTGAGCGGCGGGAGCCAGGGCGGCGGCATCAGCCTCGCGGTGGCGGGGCTGGTGCCCGACGTCGTCGCCGCGATGCCCGACGTGCCGTTCCTCACCCACTACCGCCGCGCGGTGACGACCACCGACTCGTTCCCGTACCGGGAGATCACGCAGTACCTCTCGGTGCACCGTGACCCGGCGGTCGAGGCGCAGGTCTGGCGCACCTTCTCCTACCTGGACGGGGTGTCGTTCTCCCGGCGGGCCCGCGCGGCATGCCTGTTCTCGGTGGCGCTCATGGATGCCACCTGCCCGCCGTCCACCGTGTACGCCGCGTTCAACAACTGGGCGCCCGACCAGGCGGAGCCGGTGGTCAAGGACATGGACGTCTACCCGTACAACAACCACGAGGGCGGCGGGGACTACCGGTTCCCCCGCAAGCTCGCGTGGCTGGGCAAGATCATCTGACGGGAGTCCCGGGCACGGACCGGAAATTTGCCTGCTGTGCCCGGGCGATAGGCTCCGCAGCGCACGTCCATCCCCGGAGGTTTCCCCGTGTCCGACTACGACCTGCCGCTCGTCGCGGTGGCACCGGCAGCGCCGCCGGCCACCGACGAGCCCGCGAGCTTCGACGCGTTCTGGTCGCAGACGCTCGCCGCGCACCGCGACGTCGAGGTCGCGCCGGTGCTGTCGGCTGCCTCCGCCCGTGCCCGGGACCTCACGGTCGAGGCAGTGACGTTCGCCGGGTTCGAGGGGTACCCCGTGCCGGGTCGGCTCATCACGCCGACCGGCGCCGGTAGCACGCTGCCCGGTCTGGTCGAGCTGCGGCCGGCCGGCCGTGCGGCGGGCCGCGACCTGGAGTGGCTCGCGTCGGGCGGGTTCGCGCACCTCGTGATCGAGCTGCCCCCGGACGATCTCGACGACCCCTACAACCGCGTCGTCTTCACCGACGCCGTGCGGGCCGTGCAGGCGCTGCGGACCCTCGCGAGCGTGGACCCGTCACGTGTCGCGGTGCTCGGCAGCGGTCCCGTGGCGGCGGCGGTCGTCGCGGCGGCAGGTCTGCTGCCCGACCTGGCCTGCGCGATGGTCGAGGGCGACATCCCCGCGGCGCACAAGGACTCGCTCGTCGCGTTCGCCCGGCGGGCGAGCACGCCGCTCCAGCTCACTCAGGGCGCGGGCGCGCAGGTCCTGCTGGAGGAGTGGGGCTTCAACGCCGCGCAGGCGCTGGCCGCGATGACAGGCTCCGTCGAGCGGGTGGTCGAGTGCGTGCTGACCGCCGAGAGCAACCCGGTGGCGCGCCGCACGCGCTGGATCGCGGCGCACACGCACCTGACGAACGTCTTCGTCCCCCAGATCGCCTACTGACCCGCCTCGGCCGGGGGGTCAGCGAGCGATAGAGGTGACTATCTGGGTACCCGGAGCGGGGCCGCTCGCGCACCAGACGGCGTCCACGACGTCGGCCGCCGTCCATGCGGCGCCCAGCGCCAGCGCGTGCTGCCGGGAGCGGCCCAGCGCGGCGACCGTGGGACCGGATCCGGATACGATCACGCCTAGCGCCCCCGACTCGGTGGCGACGTCCAGCACCTCGGCGAGCTCGGGTCGCAGATCCAGCGCCGGTGCCTGCAGGTCGTTGTGCAGTGCCTTGCCGAGCGCCACGGGGTCCCCGGCCCGGAGCGCGTGCATCAGCTCGGTGTCGTCGGCGGGCGCGACGGCGGGCGTCGACGGGCCGGCCAGCTCGTCGAACCGCTTGAACACGCTGGGCGTCGACAGGCCGACGCGCTGCGTGCCGAAGCACCAGTGAAACTCCCCGCGTGTCATCGCCGGCGTCAGCAGGTCGCCCCGCCCCGTGCCGACGGCGGTGTGTCCCAGGAGCGAGAACGGCACGTCCGCGCCGAGCTCGGCGGCGATCTCCACCAGCTCGGAGCGCGGCACCCCGGCCTCCCAGAGCGTGTCGCAGGCCAGGAGCGCGGCAGCGGCGTCGGCGGATCCGCCGGCCATGCCCCCCGCGACCGGCACGCCCTTGGTGATGTGCAGCGCGACGTCTGCCGCAAGACCGGTGTGGTCGGCGAGCAGCGCGGCCGCCCGCCAGGCGAGGTTCGTCTCGTCGGTGGGGACGTCGTCCGCCTGCGGGCCGGAGACGGTCAGCGAGATGCCTGCCCCCGGCGCGGCCTGCGTGGCCGTGACCTCCTCGAACAGGGTCACCGCCTGGAAGATGGTCGCGAGCGGGTGGTAACCGTCGCTCCCGACCGGTCCGACGCGCAGCGCGAGGTTGACCTTCCCGGGCGCGCGGACCCGGATCGACGGCGGCGGCGCCGCGCTCAGACGCCCGCTCACTCGTCCCCCTCCGCCGGCTGCTGTGTACCCAGCTGTTCCGCGATGCGCGCGAACTGCTCGACCACCAGCGTCTCTCCGCGCGCGCTCGGGTCGACACCCGCGGCACGGAGCGCCACCTCCGCGGCGACGCCCGAGCCGAACAGTCCGGACAGCGCGGCCCGCAGTGTCTTGCGGCGCTGCGCGAACGCGGCATCGACGACCTTGAAGACCCGTTCGCGCGGCGCGGTGGTCGACGGCGGCTCCCGGCGCTCGAGGTACACGAGCGCGGAGTCGACGTTCGGGGCGGGCCAGAAGACGTTGCGCCCGACGGTCCCGGCACGGCGGGCCGACGCGTACCAGGCGGCCTTCACCGACGGGATGCCGTAGATCTTGGAACCCGGCACGGCGGCGATCCGGTCGGCCACCTCTGCCTGGACCATCACGAGCACGCGCTCCAGCGAGTCGAACCGCTCCAGCATGGTGAGCAGCACGGGGACCGCCACGTTGTACGGGAGGTTCGCCACGAGCGCCGTCGGCGGGGCGCCGGGCAGGGTGGTGACGTCCAGCGCGTCGGAGAGCACCACCTCGAAGTCGGCGTCCGGGAACCGGGCCCGGACGGTCTCGGCGATCTGCCCGGCCAGTAGCCGGTCGATCTCGATGGCCACCACGGAGGCTCCGGCCTCGACCAGGCCGAGGGTCAGGGAGCCCAGCCCGGGCCCGACCTCCACCACACGCTCACCGGGCTTCAGCCCGGCGATCCGCACGATCTTGCGGACCGTGCCGCCGTCGTGCAAGAAGTTCTGGCCCAGTGTCTTCGTTGGCCGGACGCCCAAACGCCCTGCCAGGTCGCGGATCTCCGCGGGACCGAGCAGGGCGTTTGAGGTTTCGTTCATGCAGGCGAGCCTAACCGGATCAGTACCAACCCACCGACTCCGAGTGGCCCCACGCGCCGCACGGCGAGCCGTAGCGGTCCGCGATGTAGCCGAGGCCCCACTCGATCTGGGTGGCCGGGTTGGTCGCCCAGTCCGCACCCGCCGAGGCCATCTTGTCGCCCGGCAGCGCCTGCGGGACGCCGTAGGCGCCCGACGACGGGTTGGCCGCCTGGTGGTTCCAGCCGGACTCGCGCTCCCACAGGAGGTCGAGGCAGGTCCACTCCTCGCCGGTCCAGCCACGAGCGGCGGCCATCTGCTGGCCGATCTCCTTGACGGAGCCCGCCGGCACCGGGGTGCTCGGCTCGCTGGGCGGGTCGACCTCGGCGGAGGCCTCCTCCGCGACGGGACGCTCCTTGGTGCCCTCGACGAGGACGCGGTCCACCGGCTTCTTGGTGACCTTGTCGGAGAGCTCCTTGCGGTACACGACCTTGCCGTCGACCGTACGCACCAGGATGACCTGGGTGCGCACACCCTGCTCACCCTCGCTCCGGACCAGGTCGCCCTCGTCCACGTAGCGGTCTTCGTCCTGGACGGTCTTTGTGCCGAAGTCGAGGTCGGTCTTCCTGGTGACCTTCTTGCTCTCGACACGCTCCACCTGGATGGCGACGTCGGCGCCCGACTTCTCGGCGGACCTCGCGTCCTTGGCGGCGATGGCCTTGTCCTGCGCCAGGGAGGCCACCGGGGCGACGCTCACGCGGTCGTCCCCGTCGAGCTTGACCTCGAGGCCGTCGAGCACCTCGTCGACGCTCGCCGAGTGGTCCTCGACCACCCGGGTGGTGCCGTCGGCGACTACCGCGACGGGGCCGTCGTCGTTCAGGCGGAGCGGGAGGGAGGCGCGGTCGCCGGAGCGGGACGCCACCAGTGCGACGTCGCCGCCGCGCTCGGCGAGGGTCGTCAGCGCCTCTGCCGCGTCGGTGACCGTGACCCACACGTCACGTTCCGCGTCGCCGTCGGTCATGGTGACCTGGCGGGCGTAGCGGACGACTACCTGGTCACCGTCGGAGAGCTTGGCATCGGTTCCGGGGGCGACGACGTCGCGCTCGCCCAGGCGGACACCTTGCGACTCGAGCATGCCCGCAACGGAACCGGCGTAGGTGGTGATGGTCTTGGTGGTGCCGTCGACGTCCAACGTGACGGTCTTCTGTACTTCGGCGAAGGCCACCGAACCGGAGGCGACGATCGCGACGGCCGAGAGGCCGGCTACGAGCGGCCAGCGACGGCGGTGCTTCGAGAGGGTGTCCTGAGGTGCTACAGCCTCGGACTCTGAGTTGATGCTGGGGATGGAGCCAGAACTCTGCTGCTCAAAACGGGGGTTCACTCGTGTCCAGTCGTCGGACGTCCCGGGCACGGGCGGCGAGGCGGGCATCCCGTTTGGGGCGGAACTCCCTACCACGAAGCGGCCGAACAGGCCCTGCAGCTCTTGCGAGCCGTCGTGGTCTCGACCGGCCGATCCGGCGGTCTCACACTGCCCGCGAGGTTCCGCGTCCAGTGCCGCCCTGCCGCCGTTGGAGTGTCGTGGCCTACACCACGTGACACCCCCGCGCCAGCGAGGACAACCGAAAGTAACTGATTTGTTACCGCTCGGCCAACCATCTTGGTGGGTTGCAACTGTGTTGTCGGTCACTCGTCCAGGACAAGCGTCCAACTCTCGGGAGGCTGCGATCGGGGTCCGCGGGAGGGCCCGCGACCGGGCGGATGTTGGATCTCCGCAGGCCAGGATGGGCGCGGAGGCCGCGGGGAGGCGCCGGCACGGCGGTCGCCCCGAGGCCTCCGCGGCGTCTCCGACCGCTAGCCGGAATCAGGCTTCGAATCCGGTCTCGGTTCGGGTTCCGGCTCGGGTTCGGGCTTCGGCTCGGACCCCGAGCCGGGCTTCGAGCCGGACTTCGACTTCGGGTCCGACTTCGAGTCCGCCTTCGAGACCGACTTCGAGTCCGACTTCGATGTGGGCTTCGGTTCCGGCTTGGGCTTGGGGCGCTCCTTGGTGCCGTACACGATCACCTTGTCCACGGGTGCCTGCGCGACCCAGCTGTTCAGCTTCTCCTTGCTCACCACCTCGCCGTCGATCCGGGTGACGTCCCACGACGTCACCCGCTTGCCGTCGGCACCTTCGGACGCCAGGTACGGGCCCAGGTCCGCGTAGTGGCCCGCGTCGGTCGCCGTCAGCGTCTCGAACGGAATCCTGCTGACGGCCTCCTCGATCGTCGCCTTGACCTCCTTGACCACGACGGTCAGCACCGGCTCGCTCTGCCCGCGCACCTCCCGGTGCACGACGGATACCCGGTCGTCCGTGTCGACCGCAGCGTTCTGGGCCGCGAGCAGCTCGTCGAGCCGCACGGAGCCGTCGGCCACCCGCCGCACCTCTCCGCCGATCTCCAGGTGCACGGGACCGTCGACGTCGAGCCGTATCGGGAGCGTCATACGGCCTTCGGCCCGCGTCGGGACCAGGACCACCTTGCCGGCCCCTTGCGAGAGCTGGGTCAGTGCCTGGTCGGCGTCGAGCGTCGTGACCCACGCGGTCCGTCGTCCGCCGTCGACCCACAGCGTGACCTCGTGGCCGTAGCGGACGACCACCGTGTCGCCGTCGCGCAGTGCGGCGCCGGGACCAGGTGTCACGGCGTCCCGGCCGGTGACCTCGACACCCTGGCCGGTCAGCAGGTCGGCGACGTCGCCCTCGAAGGTCTCGACGGAGGTGACCTGGCCGTCGACGTCGAGCCTGACGGTCTTGTGGGCCGCCCCGTAGACCGCGACGCCACCGGCGCCGACCAGAGCGAAGGCGGCAAGGCTCACGAGGACCACCACCCCGCGCCGGCGCCGGGGCGGCCCCGGAACGGGTGGTGGTGGCGGTGGTGGTGGTGCGGTCGCGACCCCTGCGCCGTCGGTCGCCAGTACCGGCATCGGGCCGGACGGGTGGCCGGGCGGAAGACTGTCCATCACCTCTGAGCGGGTGTTCGCGATGTCCGCGACGGTCATTCCCGCGGGAAAGACCTCGGCCGACGGCGGCGCCGGGCCGAATTGCGCCGAACCGAAAAAAGGCGAGTCGGAAAAAGGCGCGTCGAACAGATCGGTGACGCCGGCGTCGCCGTCGTCCTCAGAATTGGGGAATTGTTGTCCGGGGCTGCCCTGAGCCGGATGCGGAGATGTCACGCGAGTCCAGTCCTCGAGCGGTCCGGGCACGGAAGACGAGACGGCGCGCCTCCCACGCAGCTCCCGCGCGAGGCACGAGCCCGGCCGACCGATCCGGCGGTCCCTGAGACCGTAACTCCGCCGTTACCAAATGCAAGCCGAAAGCGGCAATAGGTTCAGCAAATGGTCCGAAAAGCCAAGCGATATCCCAAATGTCGTTTGGGGAGAACGTGGATCAGTACCAACCGATCTCCACCGAGTGCGCCCACGCGCCGCACGGTGTTCCGTAACGCCCGGATATGTAGCCGAGACCCCACTCGATCTGGGTGGCCGGGTTCGTCAGCCAGTCGCTGCCGACCGTGGCCATCTTGGAGCCCGGGTTCGCCTGCGCGATGCCGTAGGCGCTGCTGCTCGGGTTGTCGGCATTCCAGCGCCAGCCGCTCTCCTTCTCCCAGAGCTGGTCCAGGCACGAGAACTCGTCGGCGCCCCAGCCGCGCTCGGCAGCCATCGCCTGACCCAGTGCCCGGGCGGAGCCGGGATCCACCGGGGCGGTGGCTACGTCCATGGTCCCCACCACCACCTCCTCGTTCACCGGCTTCCGGGTGACCTTGCGCCCCACCTCCGTGCGTTCGACGACGGCCCCGCCCACGATCTTCACCGCGTACGTCACCTTGACCTCGCCGGCCACACCAGCGGTACGGATCGACTCGTAGCCTTCCGGAAGGCTCGGGTCCTCGATCGTCTCGGTCTCGAACGGGAGCACCTCGGTCACCGTGCGCGACGACGAGGCGTCGCGGCTGACCATGATGACCATCCCGTCGACCGCCGCGGCGTCGAGCGGTACGGAGGTGACGTCGGCGTCGGCCAGGGCGATACCCGCCTCGTCGAACAGGCCCCGCACCGTCGACTGCGTGGTGTGGAACTCGAGCACCGAGCCGTCCACGGCGATGTTGACCTGCTTGACCGTGGAGAACCGGACGGGGTCGCGGTCCAGCCGCGTGGTACGGGAGGCGGTGGCGAGCGCACCGTCGCCGCGCGGCCCCAGCGCCGCCAGCAGCTCGCCGACGGTGCCTGCGGTGGTGCGGAGCGTCATGATCTGGCCGTCGAGCTCGACGGTGACCTCGCGGCTGGTCCGGACCACCACCGTGCCGCCCTGTCCGACGCCGGAGGTGGCAGCCGGCTGCACGACGTCGTCCCGCCCGAGCTCGATGTGCTGCGACGCGAGGGCCTCGCTGACGGTGTCCCCGTAGACACCCACGGTATGGATCTCGCCGTTGTAGTCGATGGTCAGGACGTTCGCGTTGACGACGTAGACACCGGTCACAGCAGCGAGCGTGCCGACGACGGCGCCACGGACCACCCAGCGGGCCGCTCTGCTCTCGAGCCACGGCCGTGCGTACCTCACCACGAGCACCAGACCGTAACGGAACAATCCCTCCGGGAAAAGCCGCGCGGCCATGAAATGAAATGCCGAATTATTCGCCTCAACGCGCCATTCTCACCAATTGCCGTAGACCCGTTCCGAGTTCGCGGTGATGTCGGTGCACAACGTGCCGAGGTCCTCTTCGAGATGGGCCGCCATCGCCCGGACCGTGTGGGCCGCCGCGAAGGGGGCGTTCGGCTGTCCCCGGAACGGGTGCGGCGTGAGGTAGGGAGCGTCGGTCTCCAGCAGGATCAGCTCCCGCGGCGCCGCCGTCAGGGCGGCCCGGAGGTCGTCGTTCGCCTTGAACGTGACCGGTCCGGCGAACGAGAGGTACCAACCGTTCTCGGCGCAGACGCGGGCCATCTCGACGTCGCCGCTGAAGCAGTGGAAGACGGTGCGCTCGGGGGCGCCGTCCGCCAGCAGGACCTCGATGACCTGGGCGTGCGCGTCCCGGTCGTGGATCTGCAGGGCCAGGCCCAGCTCCTTGGCCAGGGCGATGTGCGCGCGGAAGCTCGCCCGCTGAGCCTGCTCGCCGCGCGGGCCCGTGCGGAACAGGTCCATGCCGGTCTCGCCGATCGCCCGGACACGCGGGCTGCCCTTGGCCAGGTCGGCGATCTCCGCGACGGCGTCGTCGAGGCTCACCGCATGGTGCTCCTCGACCTCGGGAGTCAGCCCGTCCGGCCCCACCTCGAGCACCCCGGCGTGCAGGGTCGCCTCGTTCGGATGAATGGCGAGCGCCCCCACCACCCCAGCCTGCTGAGTGCTGAGGAGATTGGCGGTCCAGCGGGCAGACGGGAGGTCGCAGCCCACCTGGACCACCCGGTCCACGCCCGCACGCGCCGCGCGGGCCAGGTGGTCGGCCACCGTGGGTGGCCAGGCCTGGCCCGCCGGCTCGCCGTCCGGCGCTACGTCGGTGAGGACCGCGTCGATGTGGTCGAGGTGGGTGTGGTTGTCCACCACGGGTACGGGCAGCGGCTCCGGATCGGCCGGAAAACCGCGCTCGCGCGTGCGCTTCGCCATCTTCGGGTCAGTCCACCGACCCCGCGCCGAACCGCTCGCGGAACCCCTCCAGGCCCTCGTCGCTGATCTTGGCGAACAGCACCGGAGGCACCGTGAAGCTCGCGCCGGCGGGCACAACGGAGAGCGCAGCCGCCGCCTCCGGAGTCACCCAGGTCGTGGTGTCGTCGTCGAGCGCGAACACCCCGCGCAGCGTCGCCGCGCTCGCCGGGATGAACGGCTCGGACACCACGGCGTACAGGTGGATCAGGTTCATCGCGGTGCGCAGGGTCACCGCGGCGGCGTCCTCGTCCGTCTTGACCTGCTTCCAGGGCTCCTTCTCGACGAGGTACGCGTTGCCCGCCGACCAGAGCGCCCGCAAGGCGTTGCTGGCCTTGCGGTACTGGAGCGCCTCCATGTGCTCCTCGAGCTCGGCCAGGAGGCGCGTGACCTCTGCCCCGAGCTTCACCTCCGCCTCGCCCGGCTCGCCGCCGGCGGGGACGGTGTTCCCGAACCGCTTGGCGGAGAACGTCAGTACCCGGTTCACGAAGTTGCCGAGCGTGTCGGCCAGGTCCTTGTTCACCGTCCCGGCGAAGTGCTCCCACGTGAACGAGGAGTCGTCGGACTCCGGCGCGTTCGCGATCAGGAAGTACCGCCAGTAGTCGGCCGGCAGGATCTCCAGGGCGGCGTCGGTGAAGACGCCGCGCTGCTGCGACGTCGAGAACTTGCCGCCGTAGTACGTGAGCCAGCTGAAGCCCTTGACGTAGTCGACCATCTTCCACGGCTCGCGGACGCCGAGCTGCGTGGCCGGGAACATCACCGTGTGGAACGGGACGTTGTCCTTGGCCATGAACTGCGTGTAACGGACGTCGGCGGCCTCGTACCACCAGGACTTCCAGTCCCGCGGCTCGCCGTCGGCAGCGACGTCCGCCCACTCCTTGGTGGCGCCGATGTACTCGATCGGGGCGTCGAACCAGACGTAGAAGACCTTGCCGGCGGCGGCGAGCTCCGGCCACGTGTCGGCCGGGACCGGCACGCCCCACTCCAGGTCACGCGTGATCGCGCGGTCGTGCAGCCCCTCGGCGAGCCACTTGCGCGCGATAGACGTCGACAGCAGTGGCCACTCCTTGCTGTTCTCGTCGATCCACGCCTCGACCTCGCCCTGCAGCTTCGACTGGAGCAGGAACAGGTGCGTCGTCTCGCGCACCTCGATCTCGGTGGAGCCGCTGATCGCCGAGCGCGGGTTGATCAGGTCGGTCGGGTCCAGCACACGGGTGCAGTTCTCGCACTGGTCGCCGCGTGCCTTGTCGTAGCCGCAGTGAGGGCACGTGCCCTCGACGTAACGGTCGGGCAGGAAGCGCCCGTCGACCGGCGAGTACACCTGCCGGATGGCGCGCTCCTCGATGAACCCGTTCTCGTGCAGGCGCCGCGCGAAGTGCTGCGTGATCTCCGCGTTCTGCTGTGACGAGCTGCGGCCGAAGTAGTCGAACGTCAGGCCGAAGCCGTCGTAGATCTCCTTCTGCGTCTCGTACGCCTGGGCGCAGAACTCCGCGACGGGCTGTCCGGCCTTGGCCGCGGCGAGCTCCGCGGGCGTGCCGTGCTCGTCGGTGGCGCAGATGTACAGCACCTCGTGGCCGCGTTGCCGCAGGTACCGCGCATAGACGTCGGCCGGGAGCATCGACCCGACCATGTTCCCCAGGTGCTTGATGCCGTTGATGTACGGAAGCGCACTGGTGACAAGGTGGCGAGCCATCGCTGGATGCTCCAATTCGTAAGGACGGGAAAACTGCTCTCCAATCCTAGAGCCCCGGGCCCAGCGAATTGGCCGATGGCTGTGGTTCCAGGATTACCCCGCCGCGGCGGCAGTCAGCGGACGACGGCGGGGTCGACCTCGTCGGCCCATTCGAGGAAGTGCTCGACGATCGAGAGCCGCCAAGCGTCACCCACCTCGTACACCTTGAATGACTCCGGGGTCTTGGTACGCACGGAGCGAAAACGGTCCGCCAGAATCGCCCGGTCGAACGGCAGCGCCTCCTGCTTGTCCCCGATGTCGAGCACCGCGTCGCGCGAGAATCGCCCCGAGCGCACCACCGCGTCGATGTCGATGAAGTCTCGGGTCTCGCCTCGCGACCAGAGCGCGCTCATCTTTCCCGCCACGGCGTCCCGGACGTCCAGTACAGGGCCGACCTCGAACGTCGCGGGTGCGAACTCGCGGTAGTTCACACCGAGCTGGATCGAGCTCGTCTCCTGAGTCGTCTCGTCGGTCACACTGAAGTCCGCAAAGGTCTGACCGATCCGGTTGTCGTGCACGGAAAGACCGGAGGCCAGGAACGCCGCCCGCAGTCTGGCGACAGAGATCTCGAACAAGCCCGGCGCGTAGACATTGGTGAACAGGTCGACGTCGGCGGACGGCCGGTCGCCGATTCCGTGGGCCGAGATCGCGTAGCCACCAGCGAGGACGAAGCCATGGCTCTCCAGCGCCTCGAGCCCGATCCGGGCGAGGCGCTCGTGGAATGGCACCATCAGGCGATCCGCATCTTCCGGCTTCGGGCCGCGAGCTCCGGGAATCTCTGCTCCCAGACCGCTCGGCACCGGCTCGGCAGGGTCAGCTTCGGCCAGAGCCGTAGCAGGAGACCGCGGTCCAGTATCCGCACATGGTCGGAGGCGGTTCCGTCGCGGACGGTCGCGCTGTACAGCTCACGCGCCCGCTGTGGGTTGGCGACTTCGTACGTGGGGTCGGTGCTCGTGTCGATATGCGGCCCGACGGTCACCACACCCGACGTCGGCCCTCGCAGGTCGTCGAGCGAATCCGGGGTGGCGTACGGGATGTGGTCGGCGTAGACGTAGCCGCGCGACACCGTCCGGTACGCACCGGGTTCTACGGACATTCTGCTCACCCCTTCCGGGCTCGGCTCGACGATGCTCCGAGCCTACGACGCGGCACGCTCTCGCCTTCCAGGCTATCCACACCCCTAGTCGTCTGCAACTGTGCGCGAACGCCCACGCCGGGGCTACTCGGACGGCGCCAGCGTGACCCGCAGCAGCCTGTCGTCGATCAGCGGGCCGACCTCCGCCCTCAGCGGCTCGCCCCTGCCGTCGGTGTTGCTCGTCAGCACGTAGAGCTCGCCGTCGGGCCCTGCGTGCACCGCCCTGAGCCGGCCGAACTCCCCCTCCAGCAGCGCCTGCGGCTCACCGAAACCGGGGCTCTCGCCGTCCGCCACTGCCGATGCGTCTCCGAGCAGCGGCACGCGCCACAGGCGCTCGCCCCGCAGGGACGCCAGGTACACGGCCTCCTCGGTGACGGCGATGCCCGACGGCGACGCCTCCGCCGTCGGCCACCAGGCCACCGGGTCGATGAATCCGGCCTCGTCGCCCGGGCCCTCGACCTCGGGCCAGCCGTAGTTGCCGCCGGGCTCTATGACGTTCAGCTCGTCGAGCTCGTCCTGGCCGAACTCACCGGCGAACATCCGCCCGCTGGAGTCCCAGCCGAGGCCCTGCACGTTGCGGTGGCCCATCGACCACACGGGTGAGCCGGCATCCGGGTTGCCGGGCGCCGGCTCGCCGTCCGGCGTGATGCGCAGGATCTTGCCGGCCAGCGACTCCGGGTCCTGCGCGTTGGCGGGGTCACCGGCGTCGCCGGTCGCGACGTACAGGTAGCCGTCCGGCCCGAACGCTATCCGGCCGCCGTTGTGGTTCGAGGCCTTGGGGATGCCGTCGAGGACGGTCCTGAGGTCGCGCAGGACTCCGCTGTCGAGGTCCAGCTCGGCCCGTAGCACTGCGTTGTCCGTCTCCCCCGTGCGGTACAGGAAGACCGTCATCACCGGACCGGCGTCCTCCGGGTCCACGGCCACGCCCAGGAGCCCGCCCTCACCGTCGGCCACGGTCTGCTCGGCGAGCTCCTCTGCTCCGCTCGACCAGGCGAGGTACTCGACACCACCACCGCTCTGGTCGGCACCACCGCTCGGGTGGACCCTCGCGAGCATGGCGCCGTCCCGCATCGTGACGAGGAAGGTGTCGTCCGGCAGCGGGGCCAAGCCCCACGGGACCGGGAGCTCCTGCACGACCACCTCGACGTCGGCAGTCACCTGCCCGTCCCAGGGGTCGTCGCCCGACGTCGAGCCCGACGCCGCGGAGGTCGTCGAGACCGTCGGGGTCGGCGACACGACGCCCGGTTCGGGCGAGCCGGTACAGCCGAGGAGCAGCAGGGCCACACCTGCCGACCCAGCGATGGCAGAACCCGAGCGCCGCAGCCTTGAGGTGATGGAATCCATGCCTCATCCAAGCACCCAGCGGCTGCGGCCGGTCGGAATTTTTGCGACCCCTACACACTGCCTCCCGTCATCGGTGTGTCGCGTGCAGTGTGTTGGGCTGGACGGTCAGGGCCCGCCCCCCTGCCGCAGTGGCAGAGTAGAAGTCATGAGCCTCACCGAGTCCGAGCCCGTACGGCGGGCCCTCGTTGTCGTCGACGTCCAGCCCACGTTCTGCGAAGGTGGCGAGCTGGCCACCGAGGGTGCGAACGAGATAGCGCACCGCGTCGCGGCCTACGCCGCGGCCCACCACGACCGGTACGCCACAGTGGTGACCACGCAGGACTGGCACATCGACCCGGGCGAGCACTTCAGCGACACCCCCGACTTCGTCGACTCCTGGCCGCCCCACGGCGTCGCCGGCACGCCCAACGCCGAGCTGCATCCCGCGCTGGCCGACCTCGACCCGGACGTCCGGCTCAAGAAGGGCCAGTACTCGCACGGGTACTCGGGCTTCGAGGGCGCGGACGAGCACGGACGCACGCTCGCGACGGTCCTGGAGGACGCCGGGATCACCGCCGTCGACGTCGTCGGCCTCGTGGAGTCGCACTGCGTGAAGCACACCGCGCTCGACGCCCGCCGCGCGGGACTGGCGGCCCGGGTGCTGACCGACCTCACGATCCCCGTGTCGGAGGCGCAGGGCGAGATCGCGGAGAGGGAGCTGACGGCCGCCGGCGTGGACCTGCGCGACTCGTCCGCCGTCTGATCAGCGGTGGTGCGGTCAGATCCAGCTCGGTAGCACCATGAGCCGCTGCCAGTAGTCGTAGGGCACCGGCATCGCCGTCCAGATCGGGTAGTAGAGCACGCTCACGCCCACGATCAGCACCACCACCACGGCCGCGAGCCAGCACACTATGCGCCGGTCACCGCTCCTGCGCGAGGTCCGTTCGATCCCTATGGCCAGCAGGTACACCAGGGCCAGGATCACGAACGGCGTGAACACGATCGTGTAGAAGGTGAAGATGGTCCGGTCGGCCAGCGGCCAGGAGTACTGGAACCAGGGCAGCCAGCCCGCGGCGATCCCCGTCAGAGCGGCGGCGCCGCGCCAGTCGCGGAACCGGATGGCGAGCACCAGCACGATGGGGATCGCCACCGCGCCGAGCCACCACAGCAGCGGGTTGCCGAGCGACGTCACGGCGGTCGCGCAGTCGCTCACGGCGTCGGCGGGGCAAGGACCCTGGCCCGGCGTGTACTTGTCCCAGTAGAACGACGTCGGACGCCACTGCACTATCCAGCCGAGCGGGTGCGACGCGTAGTTGTGGTCCGAGTCGAGGCCCGTGTGGAAGTCCCACATCATCTTGTGGTACTCCCACAGCGACCGCCCGGCCTCCCAGGCGCCCTGCGCCCAGCCCCAGTCCGGCCACCACGACGGCGGCGCGACGCCGTTCACGTCTGCCCAGTTGCGCAGGTACGACTTCGGGTGCGCGAACCAGGCGGACCAGGTGGCGATGTACACGGCGACCACGGTGGGCAGCACGATCAGGGCGGCCGGGACGGCGTCGACCACCAGCGCGTCCTCCCACCAGCGCTCGACGCCCGCGGTGCGCCGTGCCGTCATGTCCCAGACGACGGTGAGGATGCAGAACGCCGCCACGAAGTACAGGCCCGACCACTTGACGCCGCACGCGAGGCCCAGCGACACAGCGGCCGCGAACCGCCAGCCGCGGAACCCCAGCCGCGGACCGTACTTGCCGATCGCCCCGCCCGCGTCGACGATGTGCGCCACGCGGTCGGCGAGCCGACGTCGGGCCCACTCCCGGTCCAGCACCAGGCAGCCGAACGCGACGAGGACCCAGAACATGAGGAACTGGTCCAGCAGGCCCGTGCGCGAGTGCACTATCGCCTCGCCGTCGACCGCGAGCAGCAGGCCCGCGACCAGACCCAGCATGGTGGACGAGAACATGCGCCGGGCGATCCGCACCATCAGCAGCACGGCCAGGATGCCGATCACGGCGCTGGCGATGCGCCAGTGCATCGGGTCCTGTGCCCCGCCCATGAGGCGCATCCCGATGGCGATCATCCACTTGCCGACCGGCGGATGGACCACGTACTCGGCCTCGTCGGTCTTGTACGAGCTGACGTCGCCCGCCTCGAACGCCGGGTTCGGCTTGTCGGGCCACGCCGCCTCGAAGCCGAGGCTGGCCAGCGACCAGCCCTCCTTGACGTAGTAGGTCTCGTCGAAGACCAGCTTGCCAGGGCGCCCGAGCTCCCACAGCCGCGCTCCGGCGGCGATCGCCGTCACGACGAGCGCGCCGAGCACGCCCCAGAACCGGTCGCTGACGCTCCGCCCGAGCGCGAGACGGCGCTCGCCCAGCAGATCGCGCAGGAGTCGTTCACGCACCGGGGGTGCGGGCTCCGCAGCCCGCTGTCCGACTGCGGGGAACGACCCGGTGCGCGTCATGTGGCCCGCGACGGCTTCACGGCGCATGTGCGCGCCGTACGTTCCGGGCAGAGCCTGCTCCGTTGCGGCGAAATGCGCTCCTGTGGCGTCAGGCTGCTGAGACACCGGGCCAGCATAGAGCGTGGGACCCTGTGGTTCATGACCGAACCGTCCCTGGTTCCCGGGCCCGCGCCCGAGGCCGGCTCCCTCGTCCTGGCCGCCACGCCGATCGGCAACACGGAGGACGCCTCACCGCGGCTGATCCGCCTGCTGGCCCAGGCCGACGTCGTGGCCGCGGAGGACACCCGCCGTCTGCACGGGCTGGTCGGCCGGCTCGGGGTCGAGGTGCGCGGCCGGGTGACCAGCTACCACGAGCACAACGAGACAGCACGGGCCGACGAGCTGCTCGACGTGGTCGCAGCGGGCGGCACGGTGGTGGTCGTGACCGACGCAGGGATGCCCTCCGTCTCGGACCCGGGCTACCGGATCGTGGAGCGCGCCATCGAGCGCGACCTGCGCGTCACCGCGGCCCCCGGGCCGAGCGCGGTGCTGACGGCGCTGGCGCTCTCCGGCATGCCGACCGACCGGTTCACCTTCGAGGGCTTCCTGCCGCGCAAGGCCGGCGACCGCGCCCGGACGCTCGGCGCCCTGGCGACGGAGCCGCGCACCATGGTGTTCTTCGAGGCGCCACACCGGATAGCGGAGACGCTGGCCGCCATGGCCGTCGCTTTCGGGGAGACCCGGCCCGCCGCCGTCGCGCGTGAGCTCACCAAGACCTACGAGCAGGTGCTGCGCGGCCCGCTCGCGGACCTCGCCGAGCGGGCGGCGGCGGAGCAGCTCCGCGGCGAGATCTGCGTGGTGGTCAGCGGCGCACCCGAGGTGCACGCGAGCGTGGACGACGTGGTGGGCGAGGTCCTGGAGCGGGTCGCAGCCGGTGAACGCCTCAAGGCAGCGGTGGCCGAGGTGGCGGAGACGGCAGGCGTCCCGAAGCGGGACCTCTACGCGGCCGCCCTGGCCGCCCGCCCCTCGAAGTAGTCACCAGTCGATCTGGGGGGTCGGGTGGTAGGTCGCGCCCTCGCGACGCCAGGTGGCCGCCTCCACCGCCACGCGGGCACGGAACGACTCCCAGTCCTTCGCCTCCGGCCGCGACCACGCGGTCTCCGCCACCGCGGCGAGCCGGGGCAGCAGCATCGAGAACAGGTCGTCGCGGCTCTGCAGGGTCTCGGTCCAGACGGCGGCCGAGACGCCCTCGATCGCCGACTCGGGCAGGCCGTCGATCAGGGCCGCCGGGTCCCAGTCGTAGGAGTCGCGCAGCTCGACGAACGCCGCCCACTGCTGGCCCAGCGGATGCTCTGGCGTGTACTTCATGTCGAGGTACGCCCGGTCGGCGGGGGACATCACGAACTTCGCACCGGCCCGCGCGGCGCGCACGAACGGCGCGGGGTCGGGCCGGGTGTCCCAGTACTGCAGCACCGTGCCGGGGCGGACGAGCGAGGGCTCCTCGCCGTCGGACGCCCCGGCGCCCGACGCCTCAGCGCCCAACGCCGCAGGGTCGCCCGCCAGCGCCGCAACCGCCGCCTGGTCGCCGTGCGCTGAGCCCGCGGCCTCCTGCCACGCGACGGGAGTCTTGCCCGCACCCGCGATGACCTCCTGGCACAGCGCCACGAACCGGCCGAACTCCTCGGGCTGCATCACCAGCACCTCGTCGCCGCCGAAGTGCACCCACGGCCCCAGCGTCATGCGCGCGACGTCGGTGAACACGTCCCGCAGGAACGGCTCGGTGGCCGGCAGGTCGATGTGCAGCTTCGAGAAGCCGACCTCGATCCCGTCATAGGTGTCGGTCGGCTCGCCGGAGGGCATGAGCTCGCCGTAGGCGTGGGTCGCCGCGTTGACGTGCCCGGGGACGTCGATCTCCGGCACCACGACGATCTCCCGCTCGGCCGCGTACTCCTGCAGCTCGCGGTACTCCTGCGCGGTGAGGAACCCGCCCGTCGCGCCCGACACCGCACCCTGCGACGACTTCTCCGTCAGCGCGGGACGGGACGGGATCTCCAGCCGCCAGCCCTGGTCGTCGGTCAGGTGCAGGTGCAGCCGGTTCAACTTGTACGAGCCCACGAGGTCCACGACGGCTCGCAGGTCCGCCGGCCCGAACCAGTGCCGCACCACATCCAGCGACAGCCCGCGCCACGCGTACCGCGGCTCGTCCCGCACGACGACGGCGCCCACCTCGAGCGGGCCGCCGGCCTCCCGGCGGCCGGCGGCGACGAGCTGCCGCAGGGTGCGCACACCGTGCAGCAGGCCGCTCCGCTCGGGCGCCGCGACGGTCACGCCGTCGGTGGTCACGGTCAGCGTGTAGCGCTCGGGGTTGCCGGAGCCGGCGGGGCCCGCTGCGGGATCCGGCGTCAGGGTCACCGGCACCCCGCCGTCCGGTACGACCAGGGCGCCCGCGGCGGCGAGAAGCTCGCCCACGAGGCCCGCGACAGTGCCGTCAGCCGCGTGGACGGTGACCGTCGTGAGGTCCAGCACCCCCTCGGCCGGCTCGAGCTCGACAGGTGCTGGGATGACGGCGTCGGCGACGATGCCCGCGCCGCTGCTCACGGTTGTCACGATTGTTAGGGCCCCTTCGCTCCGGTGGTTGCCCGCAGTTTCGCAGGTTCAGCCGGCGGAGACCAGACCCAGGAGCGGTTCGGTGGGCATGATGCTGGTGGGGTCGGTCGGCACCGAGCTGGGCGCGGACCAGCCCAGGAAGGTACCCGCGGGGATGTCGCCGGCGACGTCGGCCCACACGCCGTCCGCCGTGGCCTGCCCCTCGCCCGGGCCCGCGGCGGTGAAGACCACAGCCACCTGCGGCGGGACCCGCAGAGCCGCCCGGTCCACCACGGACGCCGCCGTGGACTGGTGCACCTCCAGCATGATCTGCGGAAGGCCACGCGCCGTCGCGATCTCGGCGAGCCGGTCGACCACCGCCTGCAGCTCCGCGACGGGCACCGCGCCCGCTTCCGCACCGTTGCCGGCCACCCGGAACTCCGGGTGCACCGACAGGCCGACGCCCGGCTTGACCAGCAGCGGCTCGATCTCCTTGAGCTTCGCGGCCAGCGGCTTGTTGCCGGGCGCGACGTCGAGCAGCACGAGCTGGCCTGCCGCGCGGATCGCGTCGACCGCCGGTGCGAGCAGCTCCAGCGGCTGCTCGTCGACGTGGTCGCCGTCCTCCCCCGCCGCGTCGGATCGCAGGTTCGCGGTGATGGTGACCAGGGGCGCGCCGCCCAGCAGCTCACCGTTGGCGCTGGCTGCGGCCACGGCGCCGGCGGCGTCGGCGGCCGGGTCGGTGGACCCGGCGGGCACGGTGTACGACGTCGATATGTACCGGCCGGGGAACAGCCGGAGCCCGCCGTCGGGCAGTGTCGCGCCGGACGTCGCCACGGCCACCTGCCAGCCCAGCTCGTCGGCCGAGCCGAACCCGCCGCCGATCCCGACCACGCCGAGCGGCTGGAGGGTACGGATGGTCTCGACGGTCTCCGGCCCGGCGACGACGCTGCCGCCCGGGACCACCACCGGGACGGCGCCCGCGGCGAGCGCCGTGCCGATCGCCGCCTCCTGCCCGAGCTTCGGGTCCACCGCCACGAGGATCTCCTCCAGCAGCTCCGGGTCCGCGACGTCGGGGATCTCCGAGCGGAGCCCGTCCACCTTGCCCGCGTCGAGGCGGTCGGCGGTGGGCATCTCGACCTTGGTCACGTTCTGCTTCTTGTCGCCTCCGCCACGACCCGCGGAGGCGGCGGCCTCTGCGGCCGCGCTCAGCGCACCCGGGTCGAACCGGACCACCTCCGCCTTGCCCGTGGCCTCGCCGGCGGCGGCGACCGCGGCCTCGTCACCGATGACGACGACTGTGCTCGCGCCGAGCCGTTCGAGCTCCGTGACGAGGTTGTCGTCCGAGACACCACCGTCGGTGAGGAGCACGGGGGCGGTGACGGCGGCTCCGGTGGCCGCGGCGGTCGAGCGCGCGTCGTCGTCGTCGGCCGATGCGAACACGGCTACGGGAGACGCATGGAAGAAGGCCTGGCTCGCGGTGAGGGCGAGCTCTGCGGGGTCCGTCGAGTCGAGCACGAGTGCCGGCCCGGACGGTTCACGGACCTGAAAATTCTCCCCCGTCCTGCCGTCGACGCCCTCGGCCCTCGGCACCGTGCAGCCGGCGAGGACGAGGGCGGCTGCCGCGAGCAGAGCCGCAGCGGACGCAGATCGGTGGTGCGGGACGAATCGGGCGTTCCGGATGACCACGGGTCACATTCTCCCCCACGACGGCGGTATGTGGAAACCCCGGGGTGGCGGCGATCCCAACGCGAGCCGACCGCCGGGTGAACAAGTCGGACGCGAACGACCGAGGTAGACGAACTCGTCAGTACACCTCCGCGTAGACTGTTCGTTCCGATCATCCGGAAACGAACACGGAAGCAGATGGCGCGATGAGCACCACCACATCGGGCGGCCCGACCACCCGGGACCGCATCCTCGACGCGGCGACCGAGCTGTTCTACTCGCAGGGGATCCGTGCGGTGAGCGCGGACAAGATCATCGAGCGCGCCGGGATCACCAAGGTCACGTTCTACCGCCACTTCCGCACCAAGGACACGCTGGTGGTTGCCTACCTCGAACGGCAGGCCGCCTGGGAGCGCCAGGCGCTGGACGCCGTGCGTGCGGCCACCGGCGACGACGCCGAGGCCCTCCGCCGGTTCGCCCGCGCCGTCGGCACCGAGACGTGCCGCCCGGGGTTCCGCGGCTGCTCGTTCATCAACGCGGCAGCCGAGTACGCCGACCCGGACAGCCAGGTCCGGAAGACCGTCGCGGAGCACCGCGCCTGGTACCGGCAGACCTTCGCCACGATGGCCGGGCAGCTGGGCGTGGCCGACCCGGAGCAGGCGGCCGACGAGCTGATGATGCTGCGCGACGGCGCCATGCTCACCGGCTACCTCGACGACCCGTCCCGGGTGGGCAGCGCCCTGGAGCGCGCGATCTTCGCGGTGGTCGACGCCGCCCGGGCCGGCTCACCCACATAGACCGCACCTGCTCCGCCCTGTCACTTGTGCCGAGCCACAGCACCCCTTACGGTAGACGTACTAGTTCGTCTACATGGTCGGCGCCGCACGCGCACCGGCCTCGAGAAGGAGCGGAACATGGCTGACACCATCTACACAGCGGTCGCGACGTCCACCGGAGACGGCCGCCGCGGAGGCCAGGTCGTGTCCGACGACGGCGTGCTGGACCTCAACCTGGCCATCCCGACCGAGATGGGCGGCCCGGGCGGGGGCACCAACCCGGAGCAGATGTTCGCCGCCGGCTGGGCGGCGTGCTTCCACAGCGCGCTGAAGTCCGTGGCCGCCGCGCACAAGGTGAAGATCAACGACTCCGCGGTGATCGCCGAGGTCGGTCTCGCTCCGCTGGACGGCGGCGGCTACGGCCTGAGCGCCGCGCTGCACGTCGAGGTCGCCGGAGTGGACCAGGAGACCGCCGACAAGCTGGTCGAGGGCGCGCACGCCATGTGCCCGTACTCGAACGCGACGCGCGGCAACATCCCGGTGACGGTCGACACCACCGTCGCCTGAGCCGGAGCGGAACCGCAGGCTCGGGCGACAGCAGATATAGAGCCCGAGCTCGTCGAGCGTCAGTGTCAGAGGCTCAGGTCACCATGGTGGCCTGAGCCTCTGACACACCCGCCCTCGTCGAGAAGGACCCGCATGCCGTTCGCCGACCAGCTCATCAGTGACCGCACGGCCACCACCCTCACCGAGTCCGTGGCCACGGCGGCACCGGGCATCGCCCTGCGCGCGCTGCCCGCGACGGTCGGCCGGCTGGGTGAGCTCTCGCTCCGCGAGCGGGCGGACGTCCTGCGCGACGCGCTGCTGGCCGACCTACCGGGCGGGTACACGGACCTCGCCCGCGTGGTCCGCGCGGCGCGCGACGGCGCGACGCCGTTCACCGGCTGGCTGATCTGGCCCGTCACGAGCGCCGTGGCGGTCAGGGCCGTCGAGGAGAAGACCGACGCCGCCTTCGATGACGCGATGGCCCTCCTGGCCGAGCTCACCGGGCGCCTCACCGCGGAGTTCGCCGTCCGCACCCTCCTGCGCCACGACCTGGACCGCGCCCTCGGCATCGCCGCGGACTGGGCCCGGTCGGACGACGTCGACGTGCGCAGGCTGGCCAGCGAGGGCACGCGCCCGTACCTGCCCTGGGCGGTGCGCGTGCCGGACCTGCTCGCGCGTCCCGGGGCTACGGTCCCTGTCCTCGACGCCCTGTACCGGGACGAGAGCGACTATGTGCGCCGATCCGTCGCCAACCACCTCAACGACCTCAGCCGTGACCATCCCGAGCTGGTGGTCGCCACTGCCGGGCGCTGGCTCGCCGAACCCGTCGCGACGACCCATGGCCTCGTCCGGCATGCGCTCCGCACGCTGATCAAGCGCGGGCATCCGGGCGCCCTCGGGCTGCTCGGGTTCGGACCCGCCGCGCTCGAGATCGACGGCCCGGTGCTCGACGGCGTCCGCGTGCCGTTCGGCGGCACGCTCCGGTTCACGGCGGAGGTCCGCAACGTCGGCGCCGAGGAGGCCCGGCTGTCCATCGACTACGTCGTCCACCATCAAAAGGCCAACGGCTCCCAGACCACCAAGACCTTCAAGCTGACCACCCGCACCCTCGCCCCCGGCGAGCGGGTGCGGCTCAGCCGTGAGCACTCGTTCCGGCCGATCACGACCCGCCGCTACTACCCGGGGCCGCACGCCGTCGCGCTCCAGGTCAACGGCGTCGCCACCGATCCGGCCTCGTTCGAGCTGGGCCAGCCGGTCGACGCCTGACGACGGCGCGGGACCCCGGTCCGCACCCGACCCTGTCCTCCCAAGACGCTGTGCACTAGCGTCTTTCCAGCACAGTGCATAGACCGAGGTGCATAGACCGAGGTGCACGGACTGACATGTCCTTCGGGGGGAGAGACGACAGGTGCAGAGCGGACAGATCATCGGCGACCGGTACCGGCTCGAGGAACGCCTCGGCTCCGGCGGCCACGGCGAGGTGTGGCGAGCCGCCGACCTCCGCCTGCACGAGCGGTCGGTGGCGCTCAAGCGCACGCGGTACGACGGCGACGACGACGGCGCTGACCGGGTCCGCCGCGAAGCCGAGACGCTCGCGCGGATCAACCACCCCCACGTGGTCGCCGTGCTCGACGTGGTCGATGACGCCGGCGAGGTGTGGGTGGTCATGGAGTACGTGGCCGGTCGCCCGCTCTCCGAGGCCGGCCCGCTGTCGGTCGAGCAGGCGGCCCGCTACGGCGCCCAGCTCGCCGGCGGCCTCGAGGCGGTGCACGAGCACCGGGTCCTGCACCGGGACGTCAAGCCCGCGAACGTCCTGGTGACCGACGACGGGTTCGCGAAGCTCGCCGACTTCGGCATCTCCCGCCCGTTGCACGACGACGTGACGGTCACCGCCACCGGTGCGCTCACCGGGACCCCGGGTTACCTGGCGCCCGAGGTGGCCAAGGGCGGGCGGTTCACCGAGGCCGCCGACGTCTGGTCGCTCGGTGCCACCCTGTACTACGCGCTCGAAGGCACCTCGCCGTTCGGCGACGACAACGCGCACGCCCTGCTGTGGAAGACGGTCTCCGAGGAGGTCAGCCCGCCCAGCCGGTCGGGCAGCACGGCACCCGTCATCCTGCGGATGCTGGCCAAGAAGCCCGGCGACCGGCCACGCCTCCAGCAGGTCCGGCAGGAGCTGGCAGCTCTGGCCGGCGACCCGACAGCCGGCGTCGGACCCGGACAGGCTCAGCGGCCACGGCGCCCCAGCCGGGCCCTCGCGGTAGCCGGCGTCGCAGTCGTGCTGGTGGCGGCGATCTCGGCAGCGGTCTGGTTCTCCCTGGACCGCGGGCGGGCGCAGGGCGGGACGCCCGTCGCGGAAGCCGGCACGGGTCACACCGACGGCGCGGTGGACCCCTCCGACAACAGCACGACAGCGAGCTCGGCCGTCATCGGCGATCCGGCCACCGCCGACCCGTGCGCGCTCCTCGACGTCGAGGCGCTCGGAGCTCTTGGCCAGACGCGGTACCGCACAGACAACGGTGACCTCAACAGCTGCGAGGTCATAGTGACGACCGACGACGGCGCGGTGATCGCGGTCCACCTCACGATCTGGCACGACACGGCCGAACCTGGCGAGCCGAACCGGCGGGTCAACGGGTTCACCGTGGTGAACGACGAGGACGAACTGCCCGACGAGTGCGGCCGTGAGCTCTACCTGCCCGGCGGCGACTACAACATCTCGCTGTACGCGTGGCAGGAGCAGTGGCAGGAGACCTCGCAGGACGTGGGCAAGGTCGACGACCTCTGCGCGTTCGCTGAGGCGAGCCTCGACCACGTCACCACCGTGCTCAACGACGGTGAGATCCCGCGCCGCACCCGGGCCACGGCCCCGGGCTCGCTCTACACCCAGAGCGCGTGCGACCTGCTCGCCGGGGAGCCGCTCGAGCAGCTGCCCGGCGTCGATGCCGACCGCCCCGTCGTCGGGTTCGCCGAGTGGGAGTGCCGGTGGCAGACCGACGACGGCAAAGAGCTGCGCGTGATGTTCCAGCACAACGACGAGCCCTCGGAGGAGATCGGCGAGCGCTTCGTCCTCAGCGGGCACGAGGTGTTCGACGAGGGCACCTCCTGGTCCGCTGACTCGTGCCTGGTGTCCATCGTGAACCGCGTGGCGATCAGCGTGGACGGCGACGGCGACATCGTCGCCGAGATGGTCAAGCTCCAGCTCCTCGCGGACGACGGCGAGCCGGTCGACGAGCTCTGCGACGTCCTCCTGAAGATCGCCGAGCCGGTGGCGGCAAGACTTCCCGCGGTGTCCTGACCGGACGACGTCGGGAGGGGTCCCGGGGATGGCATGTCACGCTCGGGACGGGAAACACCTGGAGGTCGCCATGACGGACATCCCACAGATGGAGGGCACCGAACCGCTCTCACCGAACCACGCGAGCCTGGCGTTCGGCGTGCCGACATCCGAGCCGGACACCATCTACGCCCTCTCCGTGTCGGGCGGCATCCGGCTCGGTGCCAGGGAGGAGCGGACAGTGGTGTTCGGGCGCAACCGCCCGGAGGTGCACGTCTGCGTCGGTGAGGACGACCTGCGGATCAGCCGCAGCCAGGGCGCCGTGACGTTCCGGGGCGGCCGGTGGTGGCTCAGCAACACCGGTCACCGCGCGCTCCAGCTGCCCCGTTCGATGACGCTGTTCCCCGAGGACGACCCCTATCCGGTCGAGGCCGGGTACACCCCGGTGTTCGTCAACGGCACGGCGAGGCGCCGGCACCTGCTCGAGCTGTACGTCGCGGACCAGGACGGGCGCCTGCCGCGGCCCGCGCCCGACGCGGCGACGCTGCGCGACAAACCGTGGAAGCTCCGCGCCGACGAGCGGCTGGCCCTCGTCTCGCTCGCGCAGAAGTACCTGCTGCACGAGGCCTACCCGCAGCCCTGCACCTGGCAGCAGGTCGCCACCGACCTCGGCGCCCTGCACCCCGACGAGCAGTGGAGCGGCAAGCGGGTGGAGCACCTCGTGTCGGGCGTCCGACGGCGGCTCTCGCGCGCGGGCGTGCCCGGACTGACCCGCGAGGAGGTCGGCGAGCCGGTGGGCAACATGCTGAACCACAACCTCGTCACCGAGCTGCTGCAGACCCGCACCCTGGTACCGCCGGACGTCCTGCTGCTCGACGACGTCTGACCACCTCGCGGGCACCCGTCGGGCATCAGCCGAACGTCATCGTGTAGACCTGCACGCCCTCTGGAACCTCGAGGTCCACCAGCCCCTCGGTCGGCCCGTCGCCCTCGAGCACCGGGTAGAGCCTCGGGTTGCCCGAGACGTCGATGCTCGTGGTCGTCGAGCGGCCGTCGCTGGTCACCGTGGACTCGACGGTGCCTTCCCCGCCGAGCACCACGAAGACGTCGGCCGACCGGTACGCGAGGCGCACCCGCGCGTCGTCGGACAACGCACGCGCGCCCTGGAAGTCGACCTCCCAGGTCCCGCCGAGCGAGAAGGTGTCCTGCTTCTGCTCGTCGGCGAGCGTGAACTCCTGACGGCCGGCCGCGTACCTCGGCTCGCCGGCGTAGTTGATGACGCGCTTGATGGAGAAGTAGGTCTCGGGCGTGATCTCGTCGAGCGGCGTCGCGTCCTGGACCGTCGTGGGCTCCGGCAGGTCGACGCCGGGGTCTGCGTCCGTAAGGAGCTCGCGGATCAGCTTCTCCGTGTTCTCGTACCCGCCCTCGCCCAGCCGGATGTGCCGCACGGTGCCGTCCGCGTCGATCAGGTACTGCGCCGGCCAGTAGCGGTTCCGGTAGGCCGTCCAGGTCGCGTAGGAGTTGTCCTGCGCGACCGGGTAGGTAACGGAGAGGTCCTTCGCTCCCTGGATCACGTTGCGCGTCTCGCGCTCGAACGCGAACTCGGGGGTGTGCACCCCGATGACCTCGAAGCCCTCGCCGACGTCGGCGTACCTGTCGTACCAGGCGTTCAGGTGCGGGATGGACCGCTGGCAGTTGATGCAGGAGTAGGTCCAGAAGTCGACCAGCACTACCTGGCCGCGCAGCGCCTCCAGCTGGAGCGCCTTGCCGTCCGGCGTGTTGAGCCACTGGTCGATGCCGCGGATCTCCGGCGCGGTGCCGCAGTCCTCCAGGACCGGCGCGCCGTTCGAGCAGTTGGACAGCTCACGGTTCTCGTCGGTCACGAGGCCGCCGAGGTCGAGCGCCTCGCGCACGGTCTCCGAGGAGTCGATGCGCTGCTGCAGCGCCCCCGTGTAGTCGGGGAGGAGCCGCTGGATGGCCGCGGGAACGTTGAAGGCGAGGGCGACGGCCAGCAGGATGACGACGATGCCTCCGCCGGTGCGGATCGCCGTCGTGTGGCGCTGGAAGGCCTGCACCCGCTCGGCGATCCGGCGTCCCGCGAGCGCGAAGACCAGCAGCGGGATGGCGGCGCCGACGGCGAACGACACGGTGAGCGCCACCGTCTCGACCCCGATGTTGCCCGTCGCCCCGGCGACGGTGATCGCGGCCAGCACCGGTCCGGCGCACGGCACGTAGAGCACGCCGAGGCCGAGGCCCAGGGCGAAGGCGCCCCGGTCCTGCCGCGCGGCGCCACGCTTGGCCCCGAAGACGGCGATGCGCTGGAAGGGCCGCTCGAGGATTGTCTCGAAGCGGGGCACGATCATGCCGATGCCCAGCAGGACGAGCAGGGTGATGCCGGCCCAGCGCAGCAGGTCCTGGGGCAGGCCCAGCACCGAGAGCAGCAGGGAGCCGAGCAGCGTGAAGACACTGAAGCTCAGGACCAGGCCCGCGATCACTATGTAGGGGCGCAGGGAGCGCCGCGTGCGCACGGCGGTGGTCGTACCTCCGCCGGCAGCGGTCCCGGCCTCGCCGGCGCGTCGCGCGCCGTCCGCGCCTCGTGTCCGCGCACCCTGCACGCCGCCCGCGAAGAAGATCACGGGCAGCATCGGCAGGATGCATGGCGATATTCCGGTGATGAGGCCTCCCAGGAGGCCGATGACGATGAGGGTTCCCATGTGGCGGGTTCGGCGCACCGGCGGTTCCGGATGGGTCGGGCAAGGGTTCGGGACCGCCGGGAAAACTCGTGCGCATCCAGCCCCATCCGGTTGGCGATCGGCTCCGAACCACGGGCAAGACGCTCCGTGAGAACGCGAGAGCGACGACACACCGAGGAGAGACCGATGAACGTTCGTACCCGTAAGTCCTACGCAGCAGTCGGCATCACGGCCATCGCCCTGCTGGGCCTCACGGCCTGCTCGGGTTCGGAGGGTGGTTCGGCCGGCGGCAGCGAGACCACGGCGAGCGAGGAGACCGCGGCTCCCGAGGAGGAGCCCACGGACGAGACGACCGACAACATGGTCGACCCGGCCGCCAACCTCGTGGGCCCCGGCTGCGCCGGATATGCCGAGCAGGTGCCGGACGGCCCCGGCTCGGTCACCGGCATGTCGACGGACCCGGTCGCCGTGGCCGCCTCGAACAACCCGCTGCTGAAGACGCTGGTCGCCGCGGTGAGCGGCGAGGTGAACCCCGACGTGAACCTTGTCGACACCCTGAACGGCGACGAGTTCACCGTGTTCGCGCCGGTCGACGACGCCTTCAAGGCGATCGACGCCGCGACGATGGACACCCTGTCCAAGGACAGCGACCTGCTGACGCAGATCCTGACGTACCACGTGGTGCCCGGCCAGCTCACCCCCGACCAGGTCGTCGGCGAGCAGACCACCGTCCAGGGCGAGACCCTCGAGGTGACCGGCAGCGGTGACGAGCTCAAGGTGAACGACGCGAACGTGATCTGTGGTGGCGTGATGACCCAGAACGCGACCGTCTACCTCGTCGACGCGGTGCTCATGCCGAAGATGTGACAGTGCCCTGAGTGCTGAGCGGGCCCTCCGGGTCTCGACAGGGGGGGCGCCGCCGGGGGGGGGGGGGGTGTGTCCGGCGGCCGGCGCGGGGGGGTGAGCGGGGTGGTTGTTGTGGAACACTTGATGGGAGGGGGCA